>NZ_JAGHZH010000004.1:0-17136 GCF_017746885.1 Roseofilum sp. SBFL
AGCTTTAGCTTTTCGGAGAGTGACAGAAGAGGGGTACAGCGCTTTGCGCTGTTATGAGGGACAGCGTTGAATCCTCAAAGCTATGTACCAAAAGCCTATTCCCTATTCCCTATTCCCTATTCCCTAGCGCAAAGCGCTATAAATCTAAGGAAGCCAGTCTTGATCGAGTAATTGTTCAAGATCGTAAGGACAGTTTTCAGGGAAATCGACTATCATTCCTGTCTTTTTACTGACATATTTTAATGCTTTTTGATAAACTCTTGACTGATTTTCTGCCAAATGATTTCGTAGATTTTGGGTTAAATATTCGTGAAGTTGGGTTCTAAAACTCATGATTTCAGCTTGCCAATGATTGGCATTATAATCATATTTTTCTTGCCAATATTGGAGAAGAAGTAAATGTCTGATAATTTGTTCGAGAAAACTCTCAACAGTTAATCTATCTCGGCGACCCACGGATTCTAATTCCTCAATCAAATGCTCTAAATCGAGACGATCGAGTTGTTTGTTTTTTAAGAGTTTCAAGGTTTGAGAAAACCATTCTTCATTATCAATCTCATAAAGATGACTTAATTGATCGATCTTAGTCATTTCTTTAATTCCAATTACTAACAGCGAGATGCTATATTAATGCTACATTAATTATTTTTCAGGTATTCAAAAACCGATTTATCGCCAATGTCTGGGGGAATGGGTTGGATCAGTTTTCGCCCAGCAAAAATCAGAAAGAGGAGGCTCCAGGCTGCTAACATGATTTGTTGAGCTTGCAGGGGAAGAGTGCCAAAGAGAACACCGAGGAGGAGAATGGGAACTAGGGGTGTGAGTAGTTTGGTTTCTAGACGATGGAAACAGAAGCCTTCCTTGAAGTAAATGCCGGTGAGGGCGGCAAAGGTAAATCCAATACCGAATAAGGTCAGGGGTTGAGTATATACCGTAAGAGCGAGGGGTTGCGAGCTGTTGAAACTAAGGATAACACCCGAAATTGTGCCAATAATCAGAAACCCTTGTAAGAGGCGATGGAGGATAGCCATATAAATATGGATGGTGAGCAGGCTAACCCCTAATGCGAGACAGAAGAGGAAATAGAGGGGAGTGAGCCAGAAGAGGGTTTCTGGGTTACGATCGGGCCAGAGAGTGAGGGTAGTGGCGATCGCCATACAGACAGCCGCAACGGTTAACCCAGCCCGATAAATGACCACCCCTTGGCGATCTTCTTCGGTAATGGTAAAGCTACCAAATTGACCTTGATAAATGGGTTGTTCTACATTAGTTGTCATCAGGGTTACTTCAACATCAGTTAAAAATACTATATCGGCATCTTTTTGCTCCTGCCAACCCAGGCCAAGAAACCAGGTTTTTACGAGAACCTGGGGCAAGAGCCAAAAATCTGGTCAGAAACCCAGTTTCTACTCTCCGCAGGGAGGCTAAAGAGTTTCTCTGGCTAGGCGATCGCATATCCAGAGAACTGACGCAAGAAAGGCGAATGGGAACCGAGAACAATATTATCCCGATCGACACCGCTTTCTCGCAGGCGTTCCGCGATGTTAATTTCCGTGTTATTGCGCTGTATCCAGATTTTTCCATCCTTGATATCGATATGGACAAACACCGCATAGACATATTTTCGCTCGTGCCAACCGACATCGAGCAGCAGGTAGTGGTCATGGTCGCGATCGCAAATAATTTCTGCATCCACTCCAGGAGTCGGATTTCCCTGGCTATAACTGTATAATTCAGTTAAGATCTCTTCAATCAATTGCCGATATACATTTAGGTTATCCATCTGACAATCACCTCATTTGGAGGGTCGTAAACCAGTAATTTAATTTGATGTTTCTGAATAACAGACTGAGCGAGTAAAGACTGAAAAAAGGTATCATAAATTTCCTGGGGAACAGCCAAATAAAGAATCCGGGAGGGTTCTAAATTTTCTAGGGCGACTTGATAATTGATGAACTGTCCAATGGCTAGATGAAAACCGAACATCAGAGAATCACTAGCAAACGTTTTAATTTCAACCGCAATCTTTTCTTCACCCTTTTCAGCAGCTAGGATTCTTTCCGCACCTAAATCAATATAAATTTGTGAATCCCCAAATTTCAAGCTAAGAGGATCGGCAGTAATTGTCCAACCCTCTTTTTCTAATCCTACTCTAACAACATGATGAAAGCGATCCTTCGCGCTCATCGATTAAACTCCACAGCCAGAGGTCTAAAAAAAGAGTTTTAGGAAATGGCTACTGATTTATGGTATTTTTCTATAATACTAAAGATACCCTTGTATGAAAGGCATACAAGGCTGTACAACTAAATTATCTCTCTTCTGTCAGACTTTCAAAGAGTGACAGACGAGAGATATATCCTTACTTAGGAGTAGAACGGTAGTGTGGTTTAACTTTAGTCCCATCAGCTTTGGTATGGGGTTTCACATAAACTTTCTTTTTGCCTTCCTTGGTTTTTGCCATAATGGCTTCTCCTTAATATTGAATACGATTCTGATTGTAGCACTTACATTTTTATTTGTGGCAAGTGGAAAACGCAAGAAATCACCTCTGATTTCTTGTTTAAAAACACCTATCTCCTCGATTTTCTGCCACTAGCTGAACCTCTATGGAAGATCGACTAACCTGAAAGTATGGCAATAATAGAGAGAAGACCAACAACAGAGGTAGCAAACATGGCTGTTCCGAATCTGAAACTGATGGAAGCAGTGGAGGATCTGGGGTATCGGGTAACCGTTGGAGATGTGTCCACCCGCACCGGGTTTAATGTGGAGGAAACCCAGCAAGCGCTTTTAGCTCTCGCCGCAGATGCGAGGGGACATCTCCAGGTGGCTGAGTCTGGCGATATTGCTTATCTGTTTCCGAAAAATTTTCGCACGATTCTACAAGGGAAGTTTTGGCGCTTGCGTTGGCAAAAGACGCTACAGCAAATTGGGCGGATTTTGTTTTATTTGGTGCGAATTTCCTTTGGTATTTTGCTGATTTTATCGTTAGTGATGATTTTAGTGGCGATCGCCGTCATTGTCATCAGTCTGCAATCGTCGCAAGAAGGAGACTCAGATCGTGGAGAGAGTCGAGATCGCTCAGTGGGGATATTTTGGTTTCCCCTGAATTTAGGGGATTGGTGGTGGATGTTTTATCCGGACTATTCCAGCCGAAAGCGTCCTCAGCGCTCGTCATCAAAAATGAACTTTTTAGAGGCAATTTTTTCCTTTTTATTTGGGGATGGTAACCCCAATTCTGATTTAGAAGAGCTTCGTTGGCGGGCGATCGCAGCTACAATCGGTTCTCAACAAGGAGTCGTGGTGGCTGAACAGATCGCGCCCTATTTGGACGATCTAGGTAAGGGATACGATCGCGAATATGAAAATTATCTGTTACCCGTTTTGGTACGCTTCAATGGTCGTCCCGAAGTCACTCCAGAAGGGGGAATCCTTTATCAGTTCCCCGATTTACAAATTACAGCTACTGAGCAAGCTTCAACAAGCTATTCTTCCTATCTCCAAGAGAAGAAATGGCGATTTAGTGCCGCCAGTTCTAGCCAAATTATATTAGCGATCGGCTTAGGAGCCGCCAATCTAATTGGGGCATTAGTCTTGGGAAGCTTATTGACAGATGGGACAGTTGCGGCTGAATTGGGGGGATTTGTTGCCTTTGTGGAATCCATTTACTCGATTCTGTTGGCCTATGGTGCGGGATTTTTAGCCATTCCCCTGATGCGTTATTTCTGGTTAGGACAAGCTAATCAGAAGATTGAACAACGCAACCAAACTCGCCGCGATCGCTACTCCATGCTCTGCGATCCCACCCCAGAAGTACAGCAGAAACTCGACTATGCTGAACATCTGGGCAAAAAACAGGCGATCGTCCCTGACGATCTCGCCTATACCACCGAAACCGATATCTTAGAGCAAGATATTAACCGACTTACAGGAGACCCTTAGAAGCCTTTCCCTAGGTCGATCTCGTGTGTTTGGGGAAAAGAAAGCAACAAGCCCACCGGCCCGCGTTTTTTCCAAGAGACTTTTTGGGGTTTACCCAAAGCTTGGGTTACCCGGTCTAATAGGATCGCAACTAACACAATACTGATCCCCCCAACAGCCGCTAATCCCACATCTAAACGACCAATGCCTCGTAATACCATTTGACCCAGACCTTCGACAGAAATCATCGAAGCCACAACGACCATGGAGAGGGCTAAGAGAATGGATTGATTCACACCAGCCAGGATAGTGGGTAGAGCGAGGGGAACTTGAGCTTCCCAGAGGACTTGGTTGGGAGTCGAACCAAAAGCGATCGCCGCTTCCACCACTTCCTTCGAGACTTGACGAATCCCCAGATTGGTTAATCGAATTAGGGGTGGCACAGCAAAAATCAAAGTTACAATGACTCCAGGGACTTCTCCAATACCAAAGAGCATGACCACAGGAACCAAATAAACAAAGGAGGGCAAGGTTTGCATGGCATCCAGAAGCGGCCGCAAAATGGAGTCAAAGCGATCGTTTCTGGCGGCTAAAATGCCAATCGGTAGGCCAATCAGAATACAAAACGTCACCGCACAAATTACCAGGGATAAGGTGGTCATTGCCGGTTCCCAGGTTCCCAATAAGCCAATTCCTACCATGGCAACTAAACTATAGATTGCAATGGCAGAACCACAAAATTGCCACACCAGCAACCCTAAGAAGATTAAGAATAAAGTTGGAGGAATCGCCAACAAACCCACTTCAATCCCATTCAGGACAAAGGCAAAGGGAACTCTAATGAGTTGGAAAACCGGGCGAAATTGATCGACCAAAAAATCGACAAAATTGGAAACCCAATCCCCTAGGGGCAGGGTATACAGTTGAAAAGGGTCAAGTAAAACCGGTGTTTCGCTGATTAAAGAAGGAGAGAAACAATCAATCATGAATTTATGAAACCAAATAACACTATTTTTTGACAGGGGGAGGAAAGGGGGAAGCTAGGTTTGTCCTATTCCCTAGTCCCTAGTCCCTAGTCCCTATTATTGACTCATACTCATTAATACTTCTTTGGGGGTAATGATGCCGTGGAATTGTCCCTCAGGATTAGTGACAGCGATCGCCATCCCAGAATCCGACAGCGAAAAGGCTGCTTCTAAACAATGGGAATCTTCAATTTTGGGAAAGTCATTAACTATCAGATGAGCTAGATCTTGATTACCATTGTTGAGCGCATACTCAAGACGCTGCTTCTGGAGCAAACCGACCGGAACTTTGTTCTCATTGACAACATAGAGCTGGTTGACTCCTTGTTTTTTCATCTGTTCTAGAGCAACCTCAATTGTATATTGATGCCGATTTAATGGGGTCGTCTTCCGTGCTACTGTGCCAATTTTCAGCACTTGAGCGCGATTAACATCCTGGGTAAAGGCACTCACATAATCATCAATGGGACTTAACACCAAATCTTCAGGAGTGCCTACTTGTACCACTGCACCATCTTTCATAATCGCCACGCGATCGCCAATTTTCAGCGCTTCTTGAATATCGTGACTAATAAATACAATCGTTTTATGCAGTTCAGCTTGCAAGCGAATCAACTCATCTTGCATTTCCCGCCTAATTAAGGGGTCAAGGGCACTAAAGGCTTCATCCATTAGCAAAATTTCTGCATCTGTGGCTAAAGCACGAGCTAACCCTACCCGTTGTTGCATTCCTCCACTCAAAGACGAGGGCAAATAATTGCGCCACTGTTCTAATCCCACTCGCTCTAAAATCTCTATCGCCTTATGTCGGCGCTCCTTGAGTCCCATCCCTTGCACCTTCAACCCATAAGCCACATTTTCTACGACTGTCTTATGGGGGAATAAGCCAAACTTCTGAAACACCATCGCCATTTTAGTGCGACGAATTTCCCGGATTCTCTGTTGACTCGTATGAACCACTTCCTCACCATCAATGTAAATATTGCCCCTGGTGGGTTCAATCAATCGATTAATGCAACGAACCAGAGTTGATTTCCCCGATCCAGATAATCCCATGATTACAAAGAGTTCCCCGCGATTAATTTCCAACGAAACATCGGCGATACCCAGAACATTACCGGTTTCCTTCAAGATCATCTCACGGTTTGCCCCCTCTCGGAAGCGTTGCAAAGCTCTCGAGGGGTGTTTTCCGTAAATTTTGATTAAATTTTCCAGGTGGATTTTGGTTTCACTCATGATGATTCCAGCATAACATCAACAGCACCCTAGAGATCTTTAACTAGAGCGCTGCTGTATACACTATAAACGACGACTTGGTGTTTCTCGACTTTAATGGGTGTGCTGTATTACCAAATAGCCAGGGTCGATCCTATCCTCCGACCCTATTCCCTATTCCCTATTCCCTAGCACTTCGCACTATATCTCTTTGGACGATCATCTGTTTTTGTACTCTTCCATCTTTCTCTTCTGTGCGTCGCCGTCTCACCCCCCATCCTCTGCACCCCTTGAGCTATCCTAGTAGAGTTGCTTATCAACACCTGGTTTGGAGAGCAGAACCGATGAATCCTGAAAATCCCCGCGATCCTAGTCGCCGTCTGCGAGAGAGCGAAGAACAACTCAATCGTCCATCTAGCCCATTTAGCTCTGAGGCGATTAAAGGCCTATTGACAAAAATTCAAACATGGTATCAAGGTCTATCGAATACCGGTAAACTGGTGGTCGCTGGTGTGAGTGTAGTGATTGGCTTTGGATTTCTCAATCTGTTCCTGCGCTTGGTCACTACCCTGATTACCTTAGCGGTATTGGGAGGAGCCTTATACTTAGGTTACAAATTCTTAATTGAATCTGACCCCTCGCAAAATTAAGTTAAAGTGCAAAGAGTTTTGTGTAGGGGAGGAGGCAATAGGTACGAATGGCAATAGGCAATCGGAAAAACCCGATTTTTCCCTTTCCCGATTCACCATATATAGTATTCTCCAGTTAACTTGGATCTATATGGGGGATTTTACAAAATGCACATTGCCTTAACTTGTCACTATTACCCATTACCCATTACCAGGACGTAGCGCTCTATTCAGTTCAAGACTCGACCCTATGGCAAGTTCAACGGCCCCTAAAGAGAGTAACTCTTCTTTCCCTAAGCCACCCCTTAAACTTCGTCGTCCCCCCTTATCCCTGCGACGGTTTAGTGCTTGGGTAGTTGAGGTCTCTATGGTCGTCGTGAGTGCTGCCGTTCCCTATGGTTTGGGGGACTATGCCAAAAATCAAGGGAATCAACCCCCAGTTCCTGTAAATTCCCTGGTGGCTACCGGCCAAGAGACGATCGCCAAAACCCTAGCTCTACAAGTGAGCGATCGCCAAAACCAGGTCTCTCCTCTCACCAACTTACTCTGGTCTGTTGCCTTTATTGCCCCTGTGGCTGTGGCTGGATGGCAGCTCTATCTGCTGGGAACCACCGGCCAAACTTCTCCCAAACTCTGGTTAGGAGTGCGGGTGATCTCGTTTAATGGCGGTGTTCCGGGTATCGGACGGGCCTTTGTCCGGGAGGCGATCGGGCGTTGGGGACTTCCCATCGGCGTAGCTTACGGCATTTGGCGCTATAGTGGAGCCTTTCCCCAACTGGCAATTCTACTGGGTTTATCCGGTTTAATGTTGACCGTGGAAGTCTTTAGCGGACTGTTTGACCGCTATTATCGCGCCTTCCATGACCGCATTGCGGGAACCTATCCCATCTCCGAACCCTTAGCCATCAGCTACACCAGTTCGGAAGAAGACCCTCCGGGCGCTCTGGCTGTTACGCCTAAAACGGGGAAAGAGCAACCCAGTTTATGGGGTTGGATGCAAAATCATCCCGGCATTACCCTGGTGAGTGCGATCGGGTTAGGCTTAGGTTCTGTACTGATCGCATTTGTGGGAACCCAAATTTTTATCCAATCCCAAACCACGGTGCGTGAAGGGGATGCTCAGGATAATCAACTGTTCATCGAACTTGTGCAACATCTCGATCCCTCAGTCGCCAATTCTGCCCAAAAACGTCGCGAGGCCGTCTTAGCCATGGGCACACTCAACGACCCCAAAGCCTATCAATTTCTAGTTGATTTATTAGTTCAGGAAACTGACCCCCGCTTAGTCGATGCCATTCAACAGGCCCTGTTTAGCATGGGGCCGGATGCTCTGCCCTATTTACAACGGGCGAATCTAGCCCTGCAAAAGGACATGGAAACCCTCAGTCCAGGGAGTAGCCAAAAACAACAGAACATTATCCGCTTACGTCTGCGGGCGACCCAACAGGCGATCGTAAAAATTCTCACCATTGACCAGGGAAACCCTAAAAACTTTTCTCTAGCGCAAGTGGATTTAGGTAAAACTTCTGCCCCCGTTGCCTTTGTTGCAGCGATGGAAAAAGCCGACCTTTCTGGGATTAATTTTCGCGGGGCAATCTTATCTCAAGCCAGCTTAAAATGGAGCCGATTTTATGGTGCAGGAGAAGACCAGCGCTTAGGCACGTTTGACGATGAAGTTGCTGATTTAAGTGGTGCAGACTTAAAAGAAGCGGATTTAACCGGCGCAGTCCTCTCCAATGTCACCATTCGCCGTACCAATTTGATTCGCGCTATTTTAAATAAAGCCAATTTAAATGAGGCTCGACTGACTGGCTCAAACCTCAGTAGCGCTCAGTTATCGAGTGCTACACTCGAGTCTGCTTTCTTAGAAACTTCTAGTTTAACTGGAGCCAACTTAAACGATGCTAACTTTTCTTATGCCAACTTACAAGGCTCGCGATTAGGACAAGTTCAGGCGATTTCGAGTCAGTTTAAGTTTGCGAATCTCACGGAAACGACCTGGGAAAATGCCAATTTATCCCAAGCCAATTTCAGCAGTACCCAATTGCAATCAGCAGATTTTACCGAAAGTCAGTTAACGGGTGTGACGTTCAATAGTGCCCAACTGCAAAATGCTAATTTTGCTGGAGCAGACTTAGTGAATACTAATTTTCAAGGCGCAAAATTAGCCGGTGCAAACTTCAAGGGTGCGGTTTTTGAACCCGTAGTTAAATCGCCCAACAAGGATGAATTTATTGAAAAACAATCTCCTACAACTGAATCTGAGGGATTCGCAGGAGTAGATTTTAGTGAAGTGCAAAATTTAGATGAAAAGCAACTGACTTATCTGTGTTCTCAAGGTGCAATTCATCCCAATTGTGAATAGGGTATATTCCCCTCTGTCTGGGATACAATCAAAAATAATGGAAAATTAGCAGAACATGGGGAACCCACAATGTCAGTAGAAATCACTACCCAGACTAGCCCCGGAACTGAAACGACTATGGAGCCGGAGTGGAACCCCCCCAGTCCGCCCACTGACCTGATTTTTGATGATGGAGAACCCTTGGAAAGTAACCGCCATCGCATTGCCATGAACGTCCTGATCCGATCCTTGCAGCAAGCCTGGAGCGATCGCAATGACTTTTACACGGGCGGTAATATGTTTATTTACTACAGCGACAAAAAAGTTTTCAACAAAGATTTTCGCGGCCCGGATTTCTTTGCTGTTCTTGATGTCGATGGCACCAAACAACGACAGGGTTGGGTGGTGTGGCAAGAAAATGGTTCCTATCCTGATGTCATTGTGGAACTGATGTCACCGAGTACGTCCAAAGTAGACACAGGAAAGAAAAAAGATATCTATGGACGGATTTTCCGCACTCCAGATTATTTTGTCTATGACCCGTTTAAACCAAAGTCCTTACAAGGATGGCATTTAGACACTTCTAAGGGGTATCAGCCCTTGGTTGCTGATGAGCGAGGTTGGTTGTGGTGTGACAGTTTGGGCTTTTGGCTGGGAATTTGGTCAGGAACCATCGACCGAGAGGACGCAGTTTGGTTGCGCTTTTATGATGCTGATGGCAATTTGGTGCAACTGCCAGAAGAAGTAGCGCAACAACGCCTTGAGGAAGCGGAACAAGTGGTTGAGGCGGAACGGCAAAAAGCTGAGGCGGAACGGCAAAAGGCCCAACAAGCTGAACAACTTGCCCAGGAGGAGAGCCAGCGAGCCGAAACTGAACGCCAGCGAGCCGAACGTCTCGCGGAACGATTGCGGGCGATGGGGTTAGATCCAGATAACCTTTAAGTGAGCAATACCTAAAAAATAGACACTGGGTTTCCTGTCAGTATCAATTCTGTGTTTTAACGGTTAGGACTTGGGGAGGGGTAGCATCGGGGGGATAAATCAAATCCACCTGCACCTGTTGGCGATCGCCGCTCGGCAGGGTTAACTCTAATAAAGCCTCTCCCCGTTGTCCTCGCTGTTGCACTAAATGCATATAACGTTCTGTCGCTTGTCCCTGGGAATTTTGATGCACAATTCGCACCGTTCCCCGGAAGAAGATCCGATCTTCGGGAGGATCTAAAAACATTAATAATCCTTGCGTACCATCATCTTTTAAGGGGGTTTGCAAAGAGATAGTAACCTTTTGTGCTTTCTGAGTATTGTTATAAAGGGGCAAAGTTAAATTATATTCAACCCCATAATTCCCATGGCCAAAATAGGCTGTATCTGGATAGCGGGTTAACATGGGAGCGCTTTGGATTTGTCCTGTACCCAGCCGTCCGCGATGGAGTAAGCTTAGGCCGTAGGCGATCGCCCGTCCGGGTTTGGGAATCGTTAAATCCTCAGATTGGGGATTATCGGTTAACGTCGTTGTCCATTGCGAACCCTGGGAAATTCCCGCCACTCGACCATAAATAAACCGAGCGGGGAAGTTAGTGGTTTTATTATCAATGGGAGTTGGTCGTAAATCTCTTGGCCCTGATAAAGTGCCCTTCACCAATAAACTCAGCCATTCTTGCAGGGTTGGCACGCGCTCCGTACCATCCGGTTTTTTCGGGGATAGCATTGCTAAATTCGCCACATGAACTGGGCCATCCGTTTCAACCCGCAATAGAGTCGAGCGACCATTGGAAGTTGGAAGCACGGTTCCCGCAGGAATCGGGAGATTCATCAGTTGTTGAACTTCCCCAGGTTGAATCACCGTCACATCCGGCCAATTCCCTTGTTTTCGACCCCGTAAAACATCCCCTACAGCGCGACTTCCAGGACCAGAAAAGATGGTTCCCAAGCGATTATCTACAATTTCGGGTAAGTCGATAAAAATGGCATCGGGGCGAGTTAAATAACTGGCTCCTTCCAACACTCTGAGAGTAATCGGTTGATCGGTTGGATTATAGACTAAAATTCCTTGAAAGAATGACCGAATTTCTGCTTGTGTTCTAGCACGAGAAATATGATGGGCAAAAATATCAAATCTTCCCTCTAAAGGATAATCTAGGTGGGCTTGAGGGTGCTGCATTCCCCGTTTTGGAAACGTGGATAAGAGAATGCCTTCAGTTTTGACCAGTTCGGGACTATTACTATTAAAAACCGGAACCCGATCGAGTTGACCTGACAAGGGACGAACTTCAGTGGGTTGTAAGTATTCAAATTGTGGCAAGGTAGGAAGCTTGGGAATGGTTTCGAGGGGACTCAAGCGCTCTGGAGGAGGGAGAGGGGGAGGTGTCGGGGTAGGAGTCGGTTCAGGGGAGGGTTGAGCAGTCGGTTGAGGAGCGGGATCGATCGGTATGGGAGTCGGTTCAGAAGGTGGAATCGGAATTTGGGAGAAAATCAACAGAGAAACTAATGGCAGCATAGGCTCGCAGTAGGGTTAATTAGGGAAATATCCGAAAGTGTTATCGTTTTTGGCTCATGATCTAGTCACCTCTTCGTTAGATTTGGCAGAATCCAAGCTGCATGGCTTGAGCCAGCAGAAGATGACGTACCGATTACCAGTACCTGGCGCTCTACTTAATGTTCTCGGATCTGAATCGAGATCCGGGGAAGTTTCGATCGCCACTGCATGGAACTTTTTCCATTAACCGGATCAACTTTAAACCTATATGATAGAGAAGTTTGAACATTAAGACCAGATCGTGGGATAGAACGCAATGCAACGGATGATAGGACAACCCCAATTTGGATTGGCTCACGGGTTAGCGATCGCCTTAATTTCTGCCACAGTGACCGCCCTCACTGGGTTTAGCCTCCCCGCACAGGCTAACCCTAATTCTCTCTGTCGAGGGAATTTTAGCGGCGGTATGTTAACGGGTGAAGGAACGTGTACCCTTCCCAGTGGAACTCAGTATCAAGGGCAATTAGTGGAGGGCATTTTTCACGGTCAAGGAACCCTACGTTTCCGTAATGGATTTCAATGTCAAGGTACGTTCCGTAATGGTCGTCTGCAAGGGGATGGAGTTTGCTCATTTGGGCGACAATATCGCTATGAAGGGCAGTTTCAGAATGGTCAGCGTCTGGGTCAAGGAGCGATCGTTTTGAGTACCGGAACGCGCTGTGAAGGGACAATTCAGAATCAACAGTTGAATGGTATAGGAACCTGTGTGTATCAAAGTGGCGATCGCTATCAAGGAGCCTTTCGCAACGGTCGTCCTGATGGTCGTGGGGCCCTAAATTTTGCCAATGGAACCCAATGCAGTGGCGCGTTTCAGGATGGTCAATTGAATGGCTTTGGCACTTGTATTTTTCCCAGTGGTAATCGTTATGAGGGTAATTTTCGCAATGGGATGAAACAGGGTTGGGGCGTTTTTACTTATACCAATGGCACGAAATTGGAGGGAAATTGGCAAGCTGGAGTGTTGAAAAAGTAGTGCATTAGACAAGCGAAATGAAGCGATCGCTTTCTTGCGGTTGCAATGACAACTGTTTAACCGGACATCCTATTCTTATCCAAGAGAGTATAGATTGGTTCTTCCCTATCTCCCTCATCTTTTTCTAAAGTATCAAATTAGCTGTGTCACGGTATTACAAGATGGGCGATCTCCTCGATTCACACTCCCTCCGGGTTAATTCCCTGCGCTCTGAGCAACTCAGCCAGTCGTTCAGCCCGTTGGCGTTCCTGCTCTAACTCAGATTCAGCCCTTTCCGCTCGCTGCTGTTCAATTGTTGCCCGTTCATCTCCCGTTAATAGCAAATTTCCCTCACTATCCCACCACCGCAACCAAGGCAATTCCATGTTTCCATACTGTCCTTGCCAAATTCCTAACTCTACACCCATGGGGTTAATGGGATAATGACCTCGTTTATTGGCTGCCACTAACTCATAGCGATCTTCGATTAAATGATAAACTTCTACACTCTTTTTCTGCACTTCATAGATGGCGTAAAACGCCGGACGGATGATTTGTTCGTAGACCCAAAATTTACCTGGTTTTTGCCCCTTTTTCCGCACTTGGGATAAAGGAGTGTTATCGCGTTCTTCTGAACCATCTCCTGAGACGAATTCGATCGCTATTAAAGGGGGAATAAATTCCTGCCATAACACATAGGAACGCCTCGCTCTACCCTCAAGAGTGGGAGGAACGTTAGGAACATAAAACCAGTCGGGACATTCCGCACCTCGTTCTGGAGGTTCTGTCATTCTCCAATAGATACCACAGTCTTGACCGATCGCGTAGTGTTGGTCTGGGTGTAGGCGATCTAGGGTAGATTGAATCGAATCTGTGAGTAAAATACTTTGGGGATGCTCCTGAAAATTTTTCACAAAAGTACCATCGGAATCAGGCAGTTGACTATGGTCGGGAAGGGTGGTAATTTCTGGTTGTGATGATTTGGCGATGGTCATAGGTCAGTGGTTCTCATCGCAGGGCATGGACGACAGTATAACATTTGCACAGTAGGGTAGGCAGGATCAGAAAAGTAGAAGATCGCGATCGCCTGCATCAATGTAATATTTTATTAAAATATGCGTGATTTTGCATAAATCAGACATCATCGCAAGAGTTGCCGAATCATGCTGTTGGCTTGAGATCCATAGCCGCCACCAAAGAGATTAAAGTGATTGAGAATATGATAGAGATTGTAAAGGGTTTTGCGGACATTATAGCCGGGATTGGGGGGCAAAACTTGATGATAGCCTTGATAAAAAGAAGTAGGAAAACCGCCAAATAATTCGGTCATCGCTAAATCGACTTCGCGATCGCCAATATAAGTCGCTGGATCGAAAATCACCGGTTCTCCAGACACCATGCAAGCCGCGTTTCCCGACCATAAATCCCCATGAACTAAAGAGGGTTGGGGATGATGATCGCCCAACAGTTCGGGAAGAGCAGCTAACAGTTCCTTCTCTTGCGGAAAATTTCCCCCTCGCCGTTTCGCCAGTCGGAATTGATATCCTAATCGATGCTCCCGATAAAATTCAACCCAATCCGCTGTCCAAGTGTTGATTTGAGGAGTTGAACCAATCGTATTATTGCCATCCCAGCCAAACTCTGGGCGAGGGGGTTTGGCGCTGTGCAAATGCGCCAATTGTCGCCCCATTTCTTCCCAAGATTTGGACGTTCCACCCCCGAATTCTAGCCATTCCAAGACAATATAGGCTGAATTGCCTGCGACTCCGGTACAAATAGGGGTGGGGACACGAATCGTTTGGGTATCGTACATTTGTTTTAAACCCAAGGCTTCAGCATCAAACATTTCGATATCTACAGCGCGATTGAGTTTCACAAAATAGACGCGATCCCTTCCCCGAACTTGATACCCTTGATTAATACAACCCCCACCGACCGATCGATGAGATTGAATTTCAAAGGGTTGGTTGGTCACTTCGCTAATACGATTGGCAATTAAATTCCACATGGCTTGGTTGGATAATTAACAATCAATAATTATTTTAATGATTAATTGTTAATCGTTAATTATTGAGGTCTTATGGTGACGATACCATAGGCTTCTGGAGAAAGATAGGCACAGGCGGCTGCTTGCAGATCTTCGACTTCTAGAGAACGAATACAAGTGGGATAATTAAGGGCAAGGTTGACATCTTGGAGCATGGCTTGATGATATCCATACAGGTTAGCGCGATCGCTCGGTGTTTCCGTGCCAAAGACAAACCGGTTTGCCACTTGAGTGCGAATGCGTTGCAGTTCTGAATCTTGCAGATTATAGCTCAAAGCCGCCACTTGTTCGGCGATCGCCTCTTCCACTTCTGCTAAATGCTCTGTCGGCAACTGAGCTGCCACATAAAACAACCCTTGGCTATGATACGTTAAATTGGCTGCCATCACGCTAGACACTAACTTCCGCTCTTCTCGCAACTGACGGACTAACCGAGAAGTACGTCCTTGAGAGAGAATCGCACTGAGAATATCAAACGCATAGGTTTTGTCTTGAGCTAAAGCACCCGGAACCCGCCACACCATCACTAACCGTGCTTGCTGCAAACTCGGATCGACATACTCTCGGCGTTCAATACCCGTAAACGGCGCTTCGCTTAAGCCATTAAAAGGGGCAGTGTCTGAAAACTGCCCTAATCTTGGTGTAACGGGTTCTGACGCTTTCAACCGTTCCCCAGATACCGTGAACGTACAACTATCAGCCACAATTTGAATCAACTCGTCCACCGGCAAATTCCCCACCACCGCAGCAGTGAAGTTGTGGGGTTGATAATACTGCTGATGAAACTCTCGCATTTGCTCTGGTTTCAGGCTGTCAATCACCGCTTTTGGGCCTAAGACTGGGCGACGATAGGGTAAATTTTCAAAGGCTAATTCCATTGCCTTTTGATAAACTCGGCGACGGGGATTATCTTCGGAGCGATGAATTTCTTCAATCACCACTGAGCGTTCCCGTTCAAAGGCTTCATCGGGAATTGTGGCATTGAAGATCACCTCAAACTGTAGGGGGGCTAATTCCATAAAGTCTTGAGGCGCAGTGGTGATATAGAATTGGGTGTAATCTTGGCTCGTCAAGGCGTTGGTAACTGCACCTCGTTCTTCGATCCGGCGCTCAAATTCACCCGGAGGCAGACTAGGGGTTCCTTTGAAGATCATATGCTCTAGGAAGTGAGCCATGCCATTGATGGGGTCTGATTCTACCGCAGAACCGACTGGGAGCCACAGGCTTAAATTCACAGCATCCACAGGCATTTGCTCGGCGACGATAGTTAGTCCATTGTGCAGGTGACGCACGGTGGGAGAGATGCACCGTCCTGGAGTAGCAGACCTAAGCAAGGTTGAAGTCATTGAAGAAAAGTATCACAAGGTACAAGGTTCTTTTTCTATGGTAAACAGTTCTGCCAAAACTGGGATGTATTGATTCATAAGTTTCATGGAAAATTAGCATACGATCGCGTGGATCGCGTTCAGAGCGGCGATCGCTCCCGGACTCAAGAAAAGCTATAATTAAAGCCAAAGCAAGACGTGAGGCTCTGATGAAATGGTAGATAAACCAACAACTCCATTCATTGAAGAAGACTCTCTCTATCCAGACAGTGATGGTCAACCTGTGGGTGAAAATACCATACAATTCCGTTTGATTATGATGCTCCAAGGAGCATTGGATGCTTTGTTTAAAGATATCCCCGATGTGTTTGTGGCTGGAGATTTATTTTGGTATCCCGTGCAACTTTCATCGGAGGAAATAGAGAATCAGGAAGAACCCTCTAGACAAGCTCCGGATGTGATGGTGGTGTTTGGAGTTAAGAAAAAAGACCGTCTATCTTATAGGCAGTGGGAAGAGAACAATATTGCCCCTCAAGTGGTGTTTGAGATCGTATCTCCGAGTAATAGTAAGGAAGCGATGACTAAAAAGTTTGAGTTTTATCAAACCCATGGAGTAGAAGAGTATTATGCTTACAACCCTAAAGGAAATAGACTCGAAGGGTGGTTGAGAAAAGGGGAGGTATTGGAAGAAATCACGCCGATGGAGGGCTGGACAAGTCCGAGGTTGGGAGTAAGTTTGACAACGGTTTCAGGAGAGTTACGGTTATTAACCGCAGAGGGTAAGCAGTTAGGAACCTATCTGGATGTGGTGCAAGAGCGCGATCGCGAGCGCCTGGAAAAGGAACGGGAGCGACTCGATAAAGAATTGGAGCGCCAAAGAGCAAATGCGGCTGAGTTAGAGCGCGATCGCCAACAGCAACGAGCGAATGATGCCCAAGCCACCATTGAACAATTACGCGATCGCCTACAGCAACTGGGAGTCGATCCCGATCGAATCTAACCTGAATTCGGGATAAACAGCGACTCTTTCCTAAGAGTGCGCTCCTATACGAGGGAGCGACTCATTGAACGTTACTGGCATCAGATCGAGTCAATCGAGTGTGCGCTCCGAGCCACCACTCCTTACGCGAGGGGTCTGG
>NZ_JAGHZH010000067.1:0-61955 GCF_017746885.1 Roseofilum sp. SBFL
CACATGGCTCTTACGCTCCCCTCTATCATAGGCCCCCACGGCTTTATGTCTTAGGTCTATACTATAAGCTGATGGCATCATCTCACGATCGCTAACTTCATCTTTCTATTATGTCCTAACTCTCCCTTTCACTGCTATATTGTATACAGATGGGATTACGGAAGCGGAAATTTATTGGCGAGTATAAGGTGTTTGATGATATTACTGTGGTGGTTTTGACGTAACGATGAAGAAATTTGAACATCCGATCGCGCTGGAAAGTTTTGCCTTGATCGATCGCGAGATTGGCCCCCATACTTTAAATGTTCAGGAATATGCGATCGCCCGTCGTGTCATTCACACCACTGCCGATTTTGAATTCAAAGACTTACTTCACTTTAGTCCCACAGCCATTCAATCCGGTATCGATGCCCTTCGCCAACAGTATCCCATTATTACCGATGTCTCGATGGTGAACAAAGGAATTCACCGTTTAGTCACTCAAACCTTTAATAATCCTCTCTGGGTCGCAGTCGAAGCAGCACCTGAAGCGGAACCGGGAAAAACCCGCACAGAAACCGGAATGCTTCATTTAGCCCGTCAGTTTCCAAATGGCATTTTTGTAATTGGAAACGCACCTACGGCTCTATTAGCCCTATGTGAGGAGATCGAACAGGGTAGGGTGCAACCGGCTCTAGTCATCGGCGCTCCTGTGGGATTTGTGTCTGTGGTAGAAGCGAAATCCCGTTTAGCACAATTGTCAGTTCCCCAAATTGTGGTGAATGGGCGTAAGGGAGGATCGCCAGTGGCGGCAGCTATTATTAATGCTTTGATCCATCTGGCGTAGGGAAACAGATGAATCAGATTAATGTTGTGGGTATTGGCTTAGAGGGTGCATCTGGACTGTCGGCAGTGGTGCAAGAGATCGTCGATCGCGCAACAGTATTAGTAGGGAGCGATCGCCACTTGGCCTATTTTCCCCAACACCTAGCCCAGCGCCTCAGCTTAAACGACATCTCCCAAACCCTACACCAAGCTAAAGAACGCCTCAGCTCAGAAACTATCGTCATCCTGGTTTCTGGTGACCCCCTATTTTTTGGTCTCGGACGACTATTGCTTACCTATTTTCCGCCAGAGCAATTATGCTTTCATCCCCATGTCAGTTCGGTTCAACTCGCCTTTAGTCGGGTGAAAGTCCCTTGGCAAGGAGCGACAATCCTTAGTATCCATGGTCGAGAGTTTGATGAATTGGTGAAGGCGCTGCAAAAAGGGACATCTCCCATCGCCGTATTGACCGATCCGCTCCATAGTCCAGGAGCGATCGCCCATCTATTATTGAATGTAGACAGCCCCACCTGTTATGACTTCTGGGTGTGTGAAAACCTAGGAGGAAGCGATGAGCGCATCCAAAACTTATCCCCTCAAGAAGCCTTGATGCGGACGTTTGCGCCCCTGAATATTACGATCTTGGTAGAGAAACCCCAAGATCGTTCCATTGATTTAAATGCCTTACCCGCCCTCGGCATACCCGATCGCCAATTCTACAGTTTCGGCGATCGACCTGGCTTAATCACCAAGCGGGAAATCCGTCTTCTCATCCTAGGAGAACTCGGTCTACAACCCAAGCAAGTCATCTGGGATATTGGTGCTGGAACCGGTTCCGTCTCCGTGGAAATCGGACGTTTAGTCCCCACAGCCCAAATTTATGCCATTGAAAAAACGGCTGCTGGAATTCAACTGATTCAAAATAATGCTCGGCGCTTTGCCCTCTCGAATATCGTCTCTATTCAAGGCAAAGCACCCGACATTTTACGTCAAATTCCTGCCCCTCACCGGGTGTTTATTGGCGGTACTGGAGATTCTTTAGAAGGAATTTTAGCCTGTTGTTTAGCCACCTTGTTACCTGGGGGTAAAATAGTCATGGCCCTAGCTACATTAGAGCATCTACAAGAGGCGATCGCCTGGATCGATCGCCTCCAATTGACCTATCGGGTGCTACAAGTCCAGGTCTCCCGCTCACTTCCCGTAGGCCGATTTACCCGTTTTGCTCCTCTCAATCCTGCTATCCTCCTGACGATTGAACCCTTTGATTCAACTGCCAAAATGGCCCATTAATCCCAGAATTAAGCCCGTTATCCCCAAAATCAAAATCCCCACCAGTCCACTTAACGGTTGTCCGTTTATACCCGTTACCCATTCGGGCCAGGGGCGATCGGATTTTGGCTTTAAAATTTGGGTCGTATCTAAACTGATTAATCCCCAGATCCAACCCCCATGAAGTCCCCAAGCTAACCCCAAACTTCCTCCATCGACCCAACGGGCTAGCACTAAAACTAGGCCCATCAAGGCAAGTCCAGGGACTTGGATTAAACTGCCCTTAAAATCCCAAATTAGATGGGAAAGGGCAAAGATTAAACTCGAAAGGATAGCCGCCCATACCAGCCCCATATCCCCTTGCAGTTCGGTCAGCAAAAATCCCCGAAATACGGTTTCTTCTATGACACCGATCCATAAACTTAGGGCTAAAATTGAGCCGAGTGTGGGTAGGAAAGAGGCGGCAATCGCTTCGGGTTGCCATACCAAGCTTCCCCAGGCTACCTGCAAGCCATAGGCAATAAATAATGTCAGGATACTCAGAACCAGACCTGCCATTAGCGAGATGAAAACTGACCGATCTAGCCCCAAACCATAGTCAGAAATTGGCCGCTTCTCCATCCAAACTATTGCCCCTAACAACAAGGGAACCAAAAGGTATAGGGGCATTAGTAAGGACAGTTTTTGTTGGGGATCTAAGGGATGGGGAGGATGCCATTTCAGATGACGAGCAATAGGAATGGCGATCGGTAACCACAATGTTACCCACAGGGCAAAAAAAGCAAAACTCTTAAGAATTCCTGAACTGGGGTGAAGATGGGATGACCATCTAGAAACAAATAGAGAAAACATAACTCCCGATCCAGACGTAGATGCTCGCACACTTACAGAGATTTAGACTGTCTCGGACATGAAACGCCCTGTACTGAGGTTCGTTATCAAAGGCTCAAACCCTGAGTAAAACAAGCTTTTGCCTTTTGCCTATTTCCTTTTACCTAGCACAAAGCCCTATACTCTTTCGTCTGGATTTTAGCTAGGGTTAATCCGGCTCAGAGCCATTTTTATCATCATTCTCATCCACTTGAATTAAGTGAATGTGTTTGTAGCCCAATTTAATCTCAAATTCATCCCCTTTCTTCAGCCCCATGGCTTCCGTATAAGTAGAACCAATCACAATTTGGCCATTTTTATGAACACTGACACGATAAGTTGGCTCGCGTCCCCGGCCATCTTTAGATTTCCCTGGATCGAGATCGATGCCTCTGGCGGCTAATACGGCATCATAGAATGCCCCTAAATTAACCCGGATATCATCCCCTTTTTTTGCAGAGTTATAGTACCCACAATATTTGGCCCTTTCTCTACGGGATAGGTGGGAGAGTTCGCTGACTTTTTGAAGCAACGCTTTCCCTGTATAGGGTGCTTCTGGAAGTGGTAAATCCTTTTCGCTCATTTGGATACCTTATTTTTCGGTGGACTTGAACAAAACAGACCCAATTTCAGAGCTATAACTGTACGACCCTGAAGAAACTTGCTTCAGAGTTGGTTCGCCTCACTCTTGGATTGGTCTGGGTCAGGTTTTTTCTGACAGACTTAACAAGTATATTACACAATTATAGTGAATTTTTGAATTTTTTTTTTATTTTTTTCATCGTTTTGGGAAAGAAGCCGTTTACTCTTTCTTGAACCCTTTCGGATTATCCTCCCTATCCCTATTGGGCAAGGAGGAAAAAAGCTCGGTTCAATTATGAGAAGATTGAGGAAAACCTGAGTAGGATTAAACGGGTTCAAGCCATATCAAGACCAGTCGATCGCCAAGGTCTGTCAATCAATACCAGGAAGAACGGTAGAATGATAAGGTCATCCCTTGACCTGCTCAAGCAAACCTCTAAAGTCATGGAAGTTGTTTTTCAGATTATTCGCCAAGAGCAAAAGAGCGCCCCAACAGTTCAGCGCTATACCTTAGATGTCGATCCGAGTGAAACTATCTTAAGTTGTCTCAACCGCATTAAATGGGAATTTGATGGTACTCTTGCCTTCCGCAAAAATTGCCGAAATACGATTTGTGGCAGTTGTGGAATGCGAATTAATGGCCGTTCGGCACTCGCGTGTAAAGAAAATGTGGCGGGTGAACTCAGCGCGACTGCTCAAGCTGATTCTCCCCCCACCATTACCATTGCTCCGTTGGGGAATTTCCCCATCATTAAGGATTTGGTGGTCGATATGCAATCATTCTGGGACAACTTAGAAAAGGTCGATCCCTATGTGAGTACTGCCTCAAGATCGGTTCCAGAACGGGAGTTTCTGCAAGCGCCTGAAGAGCGATCGCAACTGGATAAAACGGGCAACTGTATTCTCTGTGGCGCTTGCTATTCTGAATGTAATGCGGTGGAAGTCAATCCGGATTTTGTTGGCCCCCATGCCCTAGCTAAAGCCTATCGTATGGTTGCCGATACCCGTGATAGTCAAACCTCAGAGCGATTAGATCGATATAATGATGCGACTGATGGCGTTTGGGCCTGCACCCGCTGCCTCTATTGTGATACGGTTTGTCCCATGGAGGTCAATCCTTTAGAGCAAATTAGTAAAATTAAAGGAGAAATTCTCGATCGCCAGACAGCCGAATCTAGCCGCCCGATCCGCCATCGTAAGGTTCTTGTGGATATGGTTAAAGAAGGCGGTTGGGTCGATGAGCGGCAATTTGCACTTAAAGTAGTCGGTAATGCCTTTCGAGATCTTAAAGGCCTGTTGAGCCTTACACCCGTTGGCTTACGATTGTTAGCACGGGGCAAGTTCCCCTTTACGTTTGAGCCTTCAGAAGGCACGTCCGAAGTGCGATCGCTCATTGAAGCGGTTCAAACCTTAGAATCCTCAAAGGGAGTAGGGAGTGGGGAGTAGGCAGTAGGGAGGACACGGAGACACGGAGACACGGAGATGGGAGGATGGAGAAATTACCTTTTCTATTGCCTTTTGCCTATTACCTCTCCTAGATTACAGCCTTAACTTGCGACTAATACTTATGACCCATTACCAGCGCAAAGCGCTTATCACTTATGACTTCTGATGAAATGCCTGAATCCCCCCCAGAATTAACCCCCGAAATCCCCGAATCACCCCCAGAACCTGCCACACCAGAGCCTAACCCTTCCGAAACCTCTTTTGGCTGGACAACCTACGCCGAACAACTCAACGGCCGATTTGCCATGATCGGTATTATTCTCCTGCTCATTTTAGAATGGGTCAGTCAACAAACGTTCTTTGAATGGATTGGCTGGCAGTAAAGGAATAGGGGGACGGGGAGGCGCGGTAAACTCCCCATTCCCTTGCCTATTCCCTACTCTATCCGTTCTCCCAAACGGTTATAGACAAAAATATCCCATTGCCCCTTAGCATTGGCTTCAAAGACGATTCGAGAACCATCAGCATTTAACATTGGATGCTGTACTTGAGTATTTAAACTACGAGTGAGATTACGTAATTGCCGCAGAGATCGGTCATACAGATAAATATCAGTTTCCCCCTGACGGTTACCGGCAAAGGCGATATAGCGACCATCTACGGAGACATCGGGATGGGAGGCAATCATATCTAAGGAATTGAGACCGGGCAAATCGATTAAACGGCGTTCCACTAAATCATACAGATAAATATCTTGACTGAAGCTGCGATCGGAAGCAAACACCAGATAACGACCGGCTACATGGGGGTCAGATTCACTATAGGCACTATTGAGACTTTTCCCATTGGGATCGTAGGGTTCTGCCAGCACTTGAGGATAGCTACACCCCATCAAGTTACCAAGAACCACTAGCATAGAAAGCCAAAGAATAGTAGCTCTTTTCTGACACTTGGATCGATTATCCATTCCCCATTACCTATTACCTATTACTAGGGCGTAGCACTATACTGGGCCATCCGGAATATCTAATTCAATATTTGGGCCGCGATCGATCGTTTCAATATCCCATTGCCCCCGACGATCAGTTTCAAAAACCACATAACGGCCATCTGGGCTAATGCTGGGATTGCGTACCCAACCTGGATAAGCCAAGGTGAGCGCTTCTTGTCTTTTCGTCACTCGATCGTAAAGAATGATTTCTGGTTTGCCGCGAATACTACTGAGGTAGACAATGTAGCGGGCATTGTAGCTAATACTGGGAGATTCAATGATGGCGTTGGGTTGATTCAGACGGGGGAGTTGGATAAATTGACGTTGGCTCAGATGATACAGATAAATTTGCTGACGGCGATCGCGATTGGAGACAAACGCCACATATTGACCGCTGCCACTCACCGCTGGTTGTTCCTCCCGATAGCGACTATTAATCGCCTGGGGGCCGAGGGGAACCTCTACCTGGTTGCATCCCCCCAGAAGAACGGCCCAGACTCCCATACTGAGTAGAATAACCTGGCTTAACCGAGAGCCACCAGCCATGGTTGGTTCACTCCCTAATAATCAAAATTCCCCGGTTCATCGTTGGGGCGATCGCTTTTCAAGTCATCCAGCGGCTCAAAATCCACATAATCTTCCCTTGGTGGTTCTGGTGGCCGGCGATCGCGATAGGTGGCATTATCGCTCTCTGGAGGCCGAGGGCGACGGGGTTCAGACGGGGGACGGGACTCTCGCGACTCTGGAGGACGACCATAGGAGCGCTCATCATCCATATCCATGGGGCCATAGGGGTCTTCATACCCAACTGACCGATAACTTGACGTTTCCCAATCCTCAGAACCTCTGCTCGTTGTTCCCGAAGGACGGCGAGAGGGTCTACGTCCTGAGCTAGAAGATGCTGCTGGAGGTCGGGAGCTGCTCCGCCGACGACTTGAAGAAGAGCGTCGAGGATAGTCCTCCTCATAGCGATCTCCTTGACTATAGCGGTCTTCCTTTGTACCAATCATCCGCTGAGGACGCGGATCTTCATCCGGTTCCAACCGATCCAACCGAGGATCGTAACCCTCATATCCATCATAAGTATAAGCCCGGCTCACCGGTCGATCCTCATCCACAATCGGCGTATTTTGCTTCGCCCGCGAAGTCGCCAAGCCTCTTAAGCGAATACTTTCCACCGCAAAAAAAATCGCCGATCCGGTCAACAGAAACTGACCAAACGTTAAAATGGGATCGAGTCGCCATCCTTGAAAAAACAGAATCCCACCACTGAGAACTGCCACTGCCATGAAAAAAATATCATGATCCCGTGCCAGTTCTGGGCGAACAGACCGAAGAAAATACAACCCAGCGCCGGCCCCAAACAGGACAACGCCCAACATTGCCCCTGGGTTGAGTCCAATATTGACCATGACTTGCCTACTCCACGAAACTGACCGTAATCCTGCATTTTTAAAATTTTACCGCAAACCCTTGAGACTCAGTTATGTCACCAACTCTAAGGATCTGCGGTTTAAAATCGGCTCTAATCTCTTAAGAGCGCTGGATTTTGTCCCGTTGGCTAATAAAGATTAAAGCAACGGTTGCCGGAATGACGACAATTACGCCACCCCAGACTAGGCTCCACAAAAAATTGGCTAAAGAAGGAGTCATAGATCCTCACGCAAGATTACTAAAAGATTTACTTTTGGTTTAATTCTAACAGAGTCTAGCGTTGTATAGCGCTTCGCGCTAGGCAGTTGCTGTACAATTAATGAGACGTAGCATGATAAGGGATATAAGAAAATCAGATGACCCCCCTGAGCCTGATCGGTTTAATTTTAGGAATCACCCTGGCAATCATGACCTTTTTGTTTATTTTCCGGATTGTCCTCACCTGGTATCCTCAAATCAATCTCAACAGTTTTCCCTTTAATATTGTTGCTTGGCCCACCGAACCCTTTTTAAGTCCCTTACGCCAAGTTGTCCCTCCCCTAGGGGGTGTCGATATTACCCCTATTATTTGGGTAGGCATCTGCTCTCTGATCCGAGAATTGCTTATTGGTCAACAGGGATTGTTAAAAATGATGCTTTAATTACGACTGGTATTAGGCTTGACCCTGTTGTCTCGCGACCCCTCTAAAATCGGGCATTATATTTCCTTCGTTGTGGCACTGTAGCGCTCTGGGAATTTTACTCCTAACGCACTACCGTGAAATTTATTATATGGCATAGTTAGAATATTCCCTTATTCTCTATGCCCTAAATATATGACTGCACCAACAACCCTTTGGGAACAATACCTCAAACCCATTATCATGCTCTTTTTGGATAAAGATGCCTTGATAAAGCTCCGTAATCAAATCAACTGGGAAGAAGAAAGCGATCGCCTCTCGAACCCCAACCTCAGCTATCCCAACTATTACAGTAGCCAGAATTTCCACGGAATTGAAAATGGCTATTTAAGTATTGATGCCGCCATTACCTACGATCCCATTACTCAATATGCAGTCTTTCCCCAAGAACATTGGGTGAGAGAACAGTTAATCGATGCGATCGGTGGTTATCCTCGTCACATCCTGGATCTTGGCTGTGGGACTGGATCGTCTACTCTGCTACTCAAACAAGAATATCCCCAAGCTGAGGTTATTGGGTTAGACCTTTCTCCCTATATGCTAGTCATGGCAGAACACAAAGCCAAGGAAGCCAATCTAGATATTCTCTGGCATCATGGACTGGCAGAACAAACTCCCTGGGAAGGTGAACATTTTGACTTGGTAACTGCCACACTCCTCTTCCACGAAACTCCTCCCGCCATTACCAAAGCCATTTTACAAGAAGCCTTTCGCCTGCTCACTCCAGGAGGGCAATGTATCATCCTAGACGGCAGTCAAACCAGTCTCAGACAAGCTGAATGGATTACTAATATCTTTGAAGAGCCGTATATGAAAGCCTTTGCTGCTGGCGATCTCGAACAATGGATGCAACAAGCACGCTTTGAAAAGGTGAGTGCAGAGCCGATTTTCTGGGTCAATCAGGTAACTAAAGCGATGAAACCTTTACCACAGAAACTGGAGAATTCTGTCCAAGTGGAGCATAATTTAAGCAGTGTATTGTCACCGGCATTTTAAGACAAAATGAGTCTTCAGGCTGTCCTCTTTGATTTTAATGGGGTCATCATTAACGATGAACCCATCCACCAGGAACTGATTAATGAGATTCTCCTCTCACAAAATCTGCCTCCGAATCCCAGTGATTACAATGAATGCTGTCTAGGACGAACCGATCTCGCGGGTTTGTTGGAGTTACTCCAACGCAGGGGACGAGCCGTCAATGAGCGATCGCTTGCTCCCCTGATTGCTCAGAAAGCCCAAAGATACCAGCAAAAACTTGAAGCGCTCAACAAACTCCCGATTTATCCGGGAGTCGAAGATCTTATATATAAGGTACGGGTGGCTCGGTTACGCTTAGGATTAGTCACGGGAGCATTACGTTCAGAAGTCGAGTGGATTCTTAAACAAGCTAACCTATTCTCGTATTTTGAGGTTATTGTTGCTGGGGATGAAGTGCAACAGAGCAAACCCCATCCTGAAGGCTATTTACGTGCGGTAGAGCGCTTTAATCAACTCGATCCCACCCTACAACTCTCTCCTCAATGCTGTCTGGTGATTGAAGATACTCCGGCAGGCATCTTAGCTGCCAAAAGTGCCGGAATGCAAGTTGTTGGAGTCGCTAATACCTATCCTTTCCACATGATTCAACGGCAAGCCAATTGGACAGTAGACTACCTCCATGAGCTAGAGCTAGACCGCGTAAAAGCCTATTTTGAGCCGTCTGCCCTTCCCTTCCCCAATACAGAATGATAAACTAGAGGCTATCTGGGGAATTAGCTCAGTTGGTAGAGCGCTGCGATCGCACCGCAGAGGTCAGGGATTCGAGTTCCCTATTCTCCATTAGGCAATATAGTGCTGCGCTCTAGGCAAGAGGGATAGGATCACTCTATTACCTATTACCCATTACCAGCCTATATAGCAGCGAAAGGAAGTAGAGTCCCTCCCTATTCCCTATTCCCTATTCCCTATTCCCCAGCGCCAAGCGCTGTATCACTCCAAAAAATCGTAGGGAGGAATGGGATCGCTGAGGTTCAAATCCCAATCTGGGCAAAGTTCTTGCCAGGTGAAGAGGTGTTCTTCTAAGAGCGATCGCCGATCTTTTTGTGCTAACCAAAACAGTTGCCATTTATCCTCTTGGGGTTCGGGAATAACAGCCTCTGGATATAATGCCAGCACTTGTTCTGTGAGCGTTTGCCATTGTGAATTTTGCTGGTTCTGATACTCTTGCTGCTGCTGATATCGTTGTTTCTTGGCCAGAAAATAGGCTTTTCCCTTTTGTTCCTTGTCTAAAGGAGGAAGCTCTAGGGGCTTGGGAAATGCCTTTAAGATATATTCCCCTTTCCCGTCTAAGGTATTGAGGGTGTTTAGATACTGGTCTTGATGGGTAGTAAGATGCTCTTCTAGGGCAAGGCGATCGCGAAAACAATGGTAAAACTTGAGAGGTAAAATTGTGGTTTTGGCAAATAAATCACAGACCACAACTCCATAATGAATATAAGCTTGTTCTAGCAGTTGATCGTCTTGCACCAGCGCTTCCATTTTAGTCGGCGATAGTTGTGGCTCAGTAATCGCGGCTAACGTCCCAGTCGTAACGACCTCTAAATCTCCAACTAATCCCGGAGGCAGTTCTAGAGGTGTTTCTGGCGTTTTAATTAAAGCGTAAGTATACATGATTGCCCATAATCCATCCCCGCGATCATACCCTTGCTAGGAACCTCACTAACGATACATCGTCTAATTGCACCAACCGGTAACAGGGTTTAATTTTTAATTCCCCCACACTTGGCCCGGAAAAAAAGACAGGTTACCGTAGAACAGAGCAAAGTCCTTAGCAAGACCTTCGCCAATTATTAAGCCCAGTCAAACCCAACCTACGGGACAAGGGCGAAGGGATTGCTTAACCCACAATGATATTATTATGTCTAAATTAGTTGAACGGATTAATCTTACCGCCCATGCTCAGTTAGAAAAATCTCTCGGTTATACAGGCGATCGCCGTTGGGTTGCCTGGCACTGGGATAGTGATATTGGGCAATTGATGTATACCGATGGAGATGCTGTGGGAGCGGGTCAGGCGATCGCCTGGCAAGTCTTTCTCCAACATCCCGAAGTAGATCCCATCGTTGAACCTTACCATCTTGAACAAGAAGAAAATTGGCTGCTGCTTGACCGCACCTCCCGCCAGTTTTATGTAGGTGAAGGTCAAGCGATTCAAAGCTTACTCGATAACCCAGAAAGCTTACGCCTACTCGCCCAGCTTGATGGCAATACTAACTCCATTCAAGATACCGCAGACACGGTCAAACAAACGTTCAATCAGTGGAGTCAATCAGACGCAGGACGCTTACTAAAAACTGTTCTTCCTGTGGGTGTGGGAATAGTACTGATCGCTGGACTTGGATTTGCCGCTTGGATGTGGCTTAAACCCAGACTGCAAGAACAACTGAGCCAAACGGTTACCCGCACCACCTTTGCTCCAGGTTATAGCTGTGGTATTGGAGGAACCGGCGATTTTTCGGGCTATGTAGCCCATGAAGTTGGCGATCGCGAATTACACTTAATTAGTATCTATGAAGCTCATTGGGATCATAGTGGAGGTTATCATCCTACCGGACAAGTAGATATCCAGGTTGAAAGACGCGATCGGCCCATCACCCTAGCCCTCTCTGCTTATGAACCCGTACAATGGCATCTCAGCACTGCTCCTGGGGTGAAAATCGAGAAAATTATCATTAATGGCTATTACGATCAGGCGATCGTCGGTGCAGAAGGCATTCCCATCGAAGAATACAGTTATCACCAAACTGGAAATATGTTGGGCATGATTCACTACAATTGGGGTGAAGCTTCCGCCACTGCCAATAGTCAATCCTTAGTCGCTCAATTACAAAACCAGACTCAAATTCCCCTGACCTCTTTTCAAGGATGTTATCGCGGAACCAGTTTTGAACTGAAATAAATATCCCTCTTTTGTCATCCCCTTCTTCCGGTGGGAGAAGGGAAATCACCCTACATAAACTAAATAGACTTTAAGGGGTGGGATTAGGATAAATAGAATGAACTGCATTAATTTCTGCAATAATTTCTTGAGATATTTGAATTTCGATGGTATTAATATTTTCTTGCAATTGCTCCAGGCTAGAACATCCAATAATGGTACTGGTTACAAACCAACGCGAACGAACAAATGCTAGAGCCATTTGCAAGGGAGTTAAGGCAAACTTTTGAGCGATCTTAACGTAAGCAGATACAGCTTTTTCAAAATTTGGCTTCTGATATCTTTGATCAAATCCAGGAAATAATTTTAATCTTGATTTTTGGGGAATTGTCTGCATATATTTTCCAGTCAGATGACCAAAAGCCAACGGGCTATACGCTAATAATCCCAGTTTATGAAAGCGACAACTTTCCGATAAATATATTTCAAAAATACGATTAGTTAAATTATAGGCATTTTGAATAGCAACAACTTTCGGCAACTTCAATTCTTTGGCAACACGACAAAATTCACAGACTCCCCAAGGAGTTTCATTGGATAATCCAACGTAACGAATTTTACCAGCTTTCACTAAATCGCTGAATACTTCTAGCTGTTCCGCAATCGGAACTGTTTCTCTTTCATGGGAAGGGTTATAATGGATTTCCCCAAATACTGGGACATAGCGATCGGGCCAATGAATATAGTATAAATCAATATAATCTGTTTGTAAGCGGCGGAGACTTTCATTAATAGCTTGTTCAATATTAGTACGATCAACCCGGCGATTTTTGCCACGAATCCAGGGAAATCGCGGGCCAGCTCCTGCTACTTTAGAAGCAATAATTAATTGATCTCTAGGTTGGTTAACTAACCACTGACCAATCGCACTCTCACTGTTCCCCTGAGTTTCAGCATTACCCGGCAGTGGATAGAGTTCAGCCGTATCAATAAAATTAATTCCTTGAGAAACAGCATAATTTAATTGCTGATGAGCTTCCTGTATGGTAGTTTGACTCGCAAAGGTCATCGTTCCCAAGCACAATTCAGATACAGATAAATTGCTATGACCTAATGGATGATACTTCATTTATTTAATCCCGATTGACTAATAAAGTTTACCACCAGACAAGTACAGGTAATAGGACTCAAGGGGTGAGAAGAAGGCTAAAGAGGAAATATGTTGGGCATGATTCTCTAGGGGCGAACAATTTTTCGTCCTTACAATCATCTCAATCCCCGTGTCTCCCCATCCCCATTTCTTTATGCCGATCGCCGCAATTGACTTTCTTGCAGGCGATGCATATGGTTAAATAAATCCCAACAATACTGTTCCGGCAAACCGCAAGTGATTGCACCGCGCATTACTACATTAAAATACCAATCATTTGGCGCTAATTCTTTCGGCAATTTATCTACCACCACATAGGTACGCACATTTTTATAAAGCTTATCTTGACAATAAACTTCTACTGTCTCATGGCGATATCCATTGCGGGGAATTTCTTCGCGAATATCGAGTAACTCACTGAAGCGCAAAGGCAATCGATAAAGTACCCCTTCCACTGATTTGTCCGTATCCGGAACCACATCGAGAGCGCCACAATTGCGTTTTAAGGAACGACGATAAAACCCAAGTCGATATCCGCGCAACGTAGCTTGACCAATAACATAGGGATAGGTTGCCTCTCCCAGGGTGCGCTGAAGATCTACAGGACACATGCATGACCCGTAGGCAAAGTAGTCAAAATACTGCACCTCTGAGTTCTGGGATAGGATTGAATGGACTAAATGGAGTTTATCACCTGCTGAAAATCTAAAATGTTTGCCTTGAACAGTCATTGTTGTTTACAGTTTATATAACCTAAATGTTGCTAGGGAGTATAGCAAAGGAGATTATATAGAGCAATACCATAAAGTATCTTGAGGTACGAATTCACATTAGGAAATTATTAATTGATCTAAGGCAACTTGCAGCTCCTGCGTTAAGCCGGAAACGGCTTGGCGGCGGCTGTTTCTGTACTCTGTCCATCGATCATTAACCCATAGGGGTTCCCCCACGGTTAAGGTTGTTTCTAACTTCCCTAAATTGGGGTGACCCTCAACTTTTCCTGTTTTAATCCAGGTAATCACTTTCCACAAAATTAATAACGTTTCTGCCAATCGTTCAGCTGTCGGTTTTTCTCGCACATATTTGCCGGTCACCGCACAAACGCGCTCCACCATTCGCATATGACCCATGCGTAAACTGGCTTCTTCTGCAACCCAATTACCTAACCCAAATTCTACGGGTGATAAACTGTCGATGTCTGAGCGATAAATGCGCTCCCAACCTGCTTGTTCTAACCGCCGACACCGATCGATAAATGACCCTTTTGGTTGTATTTTAAAGTAACTTTCGGAGACCTGAAGGGCATTTTCGAGGAGCCTGTTTAGGCGTTGCGAAAGGTTGTGATTGGGATCTTCTAAGTCTGGTAATTCTTCAAATTTGACATCATAAAATTGGCTGTAAAAGGATTCCATTAAGGAGAGTAAACTTTGACCGACTCTCAGCAGTCTAGGATAACGGGATTGGGTGACATCATCTGAGGAATTGTTGGTAAAGGGGGGTAAGCCTAAATCTTGTTCGAGTTCACTTAAAAGCCGATCCAGTTGTTCCCATGGCGGTTGGGCGAAGGAGTAGCGAATGCCAATGGGAAGAATGGCTACTTTTTCGGAACGATTGGCTTTTTGTAAATCTTCCACACACCAAAATCCGAGTTGGGCAACGCCCGGTTCTAGGGGGCTGATGAGTTCGCTATGGTCGTTAATTCCTCCTTCTGGAGCTAAGGTGAGGGGAAAACGACCATCGAAGAGTAAGGAGCGGGCACATTTTAAGCCTTCGCGGTCGAGTTTTCCACGCTGGATGGATGTCCCTCCAAGTTGGGAAAAGAGGGTACTGACGAATTTGCCGGCCCAAATGGGAATGCCGCGATCGTACATAAAGTGAGTATGAACGGGGTATTTTAGGGGGATTTTATGCTGTTTGGCGGCTTGGGGTAAGGCTTTCCAGAGTAAATGGGCCATGGAATAGGGGTCATAGGTACTGGGATGGCGAAAGGCTAGGATGAGACGGATCTGCTGGTGCTGAAATTGATGATAGAGCTGGGCTAAGGTAACGGTGTTGTGGGTGTTAATTTGGCTGATTTTACATTGGGTGCGTAACCACAAGGGCAGAATGAGTTGTACTCCTTTGAGGATGAGGGGGTTGAATTGGGGGGGAATATGTTCTAGAGGAGGTTGGATGCGATCGGTGATGGATTCAGACATGGTGCTGGAATAGGTTAGGCTTAGGGTTTCTGAAGTGCAAAGAGCAGGAGTTGGCAGTTGTAGTAGCGATCGCATAATCCTAAATTGGTCATTCCTAACCGTTGGATCACGCTAACAGAACGATGGTTTTCGGGATGGATCGCGGCATAGAGAGTAGCCAGATTGAGGATATTAAAGCTATAGTTAACGATGATTTTAGCTGCTTCTACCGTTGGAGGCGATCGGACTCTAAACATCGGTTCATCATATGTCCTTATGAAACGAAACCTTACTACTGACCCCAATGGGTTATCCAGAAAATCAGGAATAACGCCTAACTCTAATGTAGACTAACCTTGAGTGCCCGTAAATTTGTCTCATGCTGCTATTGGTTTGCGAATCACTTGATACCAGATTGATGGTATCTCTTATGATAAACTAACTTAAACTTAAAACTCACTCCCACTCCAGTTCCTCTAACCCAACTCACCTTAGTTTATGTCCTATTCAGAACGCCTTCTAGAAAAAGGAAATACCCTCACTCGTGTTGCCCATAAATCCCGTTTTCAAGCTGTTCTTAATGCTTTGGGAAATCAAAAGTACCCCTGTGCCCTAGATTACGGCTGTGGTGATGGATGGTTACTGCGATCGGCCTATGAGCAAGGATTTATTCAATCAGGTTTTGGCATTGATATTTCTGCCGATATGATCGCCGCTTCTCAAGAAACTTTAAGGGATATTCCTGGATTCAAATTAGGGTTACCCTCAGAAACCAATACCCTCATTCTTCCTCAAAGTCTGGATCTGGTTTTCTGCACTGAAACCTTAGAGCATGTCCCCGATCCTTCGGCTATTCTCAACACCATTTTACCCCTGTGTAAACCCAACGCCAAAATCGTAATTTCCGTTCCTATTGAAGTTGGTCCTTCCCTATTCGTTAAACAAACGGGGCGCTATCTGGCGAACCGAAAAGGTGGGTATGGGTATGAGCGATACACGCCCCAGGAACTCTTTTCGGCTGCTATTCTTTGGGATTGCAAAAGCTTCCCCTCATCCCATGCCCAAAAATCCTCCTATCGCGCCCACAAAGGTTTTGATTATCGGGACTTAGAATCCTTACTTAAAAATAGACTTACCATCGAAAAGAAAATGTTTTCCCCCTTTCCTGTTTTCGGTAATCTATTTAATAGTACTGTGATTTGGATATGCAAAAAATAAGCTATAAAATCGATTGATGTAGAGGACTCAATCAATCCGATAATAAACTTTACTTTTTATGAACTTTTTACATCTTTTAAACTTAAAAAAATCTTATCGAATTCCTCTGGCAATTTTAGCTGTTTTTCTCATAACTGAAACGATTCTTAGGTTGGGTTTAGGCTTAGGAAAACCAGCCCTTGTGCAAGCAGATAGTCAAACAGGATACCGTTTTCAACCCAATCAGCACTTATGGCGGTTTGGTAAAACTATCATTTATAATCAATATTCTCAACGCTCCGATCCGATCGATCTGGAACCTCCCCCAGAAACCTTAAGAATTTTGATGGTTGGTGATTCTGTTTTAAATGGTGGTAATCCTATCGATCAATCAGAAATTATTTCTGAACAGCTTAAAGAAAAACTAGAGACATCTGGATATCCCTTGGAAGTCCTTAATGCTTCCTCTGGATCTTGGGGACTGGGGAATCAATGGGGATATTTGCAAAAATTTGGTCTTTTTGAGAGTGATTTGGTAATTTTGCAAATTGGAGTCCATGATTTAGTTCAACCTACAAGTACCAGTGATACTGTCGGTTCAATATACTTTCCGGATCGCCCTCCTCCGTTGGCGATTTCAGAAGCTTGGAGTCGGTATGCTTGGCCCAGAATTACCGGTTATATTCCCTTAAATACACCGAGTTCAGAAATTCCTAGATTACAACTTAAACCCCAAGAACAGTTTGCTGAAAATATGACGTTTTTTCAGGAAATGGTTCGGTTTATTCGCGCACAAAATATTCCTCTCATAGTGCTATTTACTCCCAACCGCTTTGATCTACTTCCCACACCTAAAACTCCACCTTACCAGCAAGAGTTTTTTTCTCTTTTAAACTCACAAAGTATTCCTGTCATTGATGTCTATGAAGCTTGGTCTACCTTAACTCCATCAGCCATTGATGGCCTGTTTCGGGATAGCGTACACCTTAATGAACAAGGTAACCAAGCTGTTGCCACTCTCATTTGCCAACATCTACAACTCGGCAATCAGTTGCCATCCTGTATTAAATAAATTATCCTAAATCGAGCGCTTTTAACTGGAATTGGGAAAAGACAGTGTGAAGTCTACCATAGCCCACATAAAGTAACCCAAGCAAAGAGATTTAAACCTTATCCTTGTTGAGGAGGACTCTAAATTGTATCGCTCTTTTACTCAGAATCTCAGCGTAATCAATAGGAGCCAAAATGGTAAAAAGGCATCCTATTCAACAAGGTTGTCCATATTAACTCAGTATTATCCCCCGGATTATGCAGCGACGGGTCAATTGATTGAAGAACTAGCTCATCAACTGGGTCGTCAGGGGATGAAAGTTCATATTTTTACTGGACAGCCAGGATATGCCTTTGGTCAAGAGGATGCCCCGACGTTAGAAGAAGATGAGCATTTGTCCGTTCGGCGATCGCGTACTACCCGAATCTTATCACAACGCATCCGAGGAAAAGCGATCAATGGGATTATTTTCTGTTTACGGGCTGGACTTCACTTGCTAAAAACAGCCAGTCGCGGAGATGTTTTATTAGTAACGACTGCCCCACCCTTCTTACCCCTATTAGGGTATGTAGCTAACCTCTGTTTTGGTGTTCCCTATGTTTGCCTCATCTATGATCTCTATCCAGATGTAGCTGTAGAACTCAAAGTAGTTTCCAGAACCCATAAATTAGTCCGTCTTTGGAATCACGTTAATCGTTTAGTTTGGCGCAGAGCTAAATCAGTGATTGTTCTGAGTCCAAGCATGAAGCAACGAGTACTTGCACAATGTCCAGATATTACCGAGCGTGTAGCCGTGATTCACAGTTGGGCAGACCCCCATCATATTACTCCTATTCCTAAAGAAGAAAATTGGTTTGCCCATCAACATAATCTAGTCAAAAAATTCTGTGTTCTCTACTCAGGAAATATGGGACGCTGCCATGATATAGATACCATTATTTCTACAGCGCAACACCTCAAAGATGAACCCATCCAATTTGTATTTATTGGCAATGGGGCTAAATATCAAGCCTGTCAGGAGCAAGCCAGGATTTTGGGCTTAAATCAAATTACTTTCTTGCCTTATCAAGACAAAGAATGCTTACCCTACTCTCTGACTGCCTGTGACCTATCTTTAGTTAGCATTAGTCCGGGTATGGAAGGCTTAGTGGCTCCCAGTAAACTCTATGGAATTCTAGCTGCTGGCCGCCCAGTAGCCGCGATTTGTGAACCCCATTCCTATCTGCGTCAAATGTTATCAGAAGTCAATTTTGGACAAGCATTTGACAATGGAGATTCTGAAGGATTGGCCCAGTTTATTCGAGAACTAGCGGCTAATCGCGAACAAGCTGAGTTTATGGGTTGTCAAGGTCGTCGTTATCTCGAAACTCACTTTACCCCAGAACGCATTGCCCAACAATATGGAGAGGTTTTAACAGTTAATCCAGAATGGAAACTGAAACTCAATGGGGGAAGGCTAGTGAAATTCAAAGAATTTTAGGTATCTCTCTAAAGCCCAACCTTCCCGAACATCAACCAACAAGTTTATTGAGGGTTGATGTCTTGTCCAGTTCAATCAATCTTAAATCACTTGGTCTTCGTTGGGCATATAGTTGCGATAATAATAATCTACGCCCGAACCAAACCCTTTAACACCATTCGCAATAATGCCCAGCACCGATACATAGGACATTTTGAGGTTATCTAAGACTTGGTTCAGTTCAGAACGCCCTGTTTTTCCTAGGGCAACGACTAACATAATGCCATCTGAACGCTTGGCGAGAAGACTACCGTCCGCTAATCCAAAGCTGGGAGGAGTATCATAAATAACTAAATCATATTCCGTTTGGAATTGTTCGACCAGATGCTGCATTTTGCGAGAAGACAATAGTTTGATCGGATCGGGGGGGACTTGACCTGATGTGAGGATATAAAAATGATCTTCAACGGCATGAATTACGTCACGGGGGTCAATTTCACTGGTAATAATATTGCTTAAGCCTCGCAAATTAGGTAGCCCTAAGCGGGTATGGAGAATAGGATGACGTAAGTCTGCATCAACAAGCAGTACCCGTTGACCCATGGCAGCGGCCGATCGCGCTAAATTGACCGATACGGTGGATTTCCCTTCCATGGGCAAACAGGAGCTGATGACCAGGGAACGGATCGGAGTATCCGAACTGAGAAAGCGAATATTGGTGTATAAGGAACGGAACGACTCTAAGAAGGGAGACGAGTTATAGTAAGTGCCCTTAGAGCCTAAACTGAGATTAAGAGGACGTTTTGGCGCTTGTTCTGGAGGAGGTTCATGGTCAGAACCGGCCGCCACTTTAGCCCTAACCGTTTCTGGGGCACTAATGGGTTTCAAGCCTCGCTTAAAGGGAATAATCCCCAATAGGGGTAAACCGGTCAGATCTTTGAGGTCGTTGGTGGAGTGGAAGGCGTTATCGAGTTGTTCAGCCAGTAAGGCCGCACCTAATCCCATTAAAGTTCCTGCGAACAGGCCTAAGACTAAATTGCGGGGAACATTGGGAGAGATAGGCGCTCCAGGTTGGAACGGTTCAGAAAGAACTTCCCAAGATACGGATTTTTGGGCTGCCTCTAATTGTAGGGTTTGTCGAGTTTCGAGTAGTCGGGCTAGACTTTGAGTCGCGACTTCTAGTTTCAGTTGAATATCAGTATATTCTCTGGCTAAACCGGGAATAATTGAAAATTCTTCTTTCAGCCGATTTTCAACTTGTGCTAAGGCAGATAAGCGAACTTGTAGCACCTGAATTTGATTGGTTGTGTCTACCAATTGTGTACTCAGGCCCACGGAAATAGGAGTCAATTGTCCGCCATTGCTAGGGATCGCTTGATCGCCAACAACCCGTTGAGCTTCTCGGTCAATTAGGGGTAACAGATTTTGCCGTTGCTCTAAGAGGGCTTTAATATTTGGACTATCTGGTTGAAAACGAACAGATTCTTCGGCAATTTCGGTTTCTATTTCTAGTAGTTGATTGAGCAGTTGTTGGTATCGAGAGGATTCACTAAGGGCTGCTCCCGCTAAGGCTTGTTCTGGAGAAGCTCCTAATTGTCTTTGCAAGACGACATAGAGGGATTGGAGTTCTGCGAGTTGGGCTTGTGAGTCTTTTTGCTGCTTGTTAATGTCAGTAAGTAAGCGAGAGATGTCATTCCCTCTAAATTCTGGGTCAATAACGCTATGTTGTTCCCGGAAGGCTTCTAATTCTGCTTGGTATGAGTTAACTTGCTCTCGGATGACAGGGAGTTGTTCTTCTACGAATTGCACAACTCGTTGGATACTCAATTGGCGCAGTTGGATGCCATACAGGGAATATCCCTGGAGCAACGTATCTAAAATATCTTTTATTTTTTGGGGATCGTCTCCTTGGAAGGAGATATTTAAGATCTTGGTGTATCGATCTTGGTCACCGATCGCCTGTTGAATCGTCAAATTACTGACCAATTCCCCATAAGTCATATCAGGATAGGTTTGTTGCATATCTCGCACCAGGGGTTCGAGAAGAGTGGGCGATCGCAACACTTCAATTTGAGTTGCATAATCAAAGCTCGGCCCCAACCCTAATCGTAATAATTCCTTAGAGTTATCATCTTCTGAAATTGGCTCAACCAACATGCGGAAATTCGATTGATAAACCGGGGTGCGGGTAAGCGTCCAGCCCCAAATAGCTCCGGTAACAGCGATCGCCACTCCAGCCAGCGCCAGCCAACGTCTACGAGCAATGACCAACAACTGTTTCGGATCAAATTCCTCCGTCTCCGATGCCTGGGGAAGAGCAGGAATGGCAACGGGATAGGGCTTATATCCGTTGTGACCATTGCCATTATGGCCATTACCATTGTGGCCATTGCCGTTTTGATTAGATTTAGGGGGAGTACCAGCTTGCATGGATTCAAAACCTCTCAATTGACAGCAGTGTAACAGTAAAACTGATGGCTGAGGAGCATGATTTTATCAATTAAAATAAATCATCAAATAAACGATACACCGTTCTGGGAATCGAAAAGATTCCGCCTACGGTTCCTAAGACATTAAAGACTGGACTTACAGCATTGCCCAATTCAGCTACACGGGATGGGGATACAACAATTGTATCGTTATTACGCAAGGCTGGATTATTCCCTTCGTCTAGCGCTCGGCTAAAGTCAATGGAGACTTCTCGCTTGCTGACGGTCCCATTGGGATTCAGGCGGATTAATTCCACTGAACGTTCTCTGGCATTGTTATTGAATCCTCCTGCCGCTAATAAAGCCTGGGCTAAGGGGGTATTGGGGAGTATTTCTACCCTGCCCGGTCTGATAACTTCTCCGACAATATTAACGTTAATTACTTGTGGGGAAAAGCTGGTTGAAGCTAGTTCCGTGGCTTCATCTGGACTTAATTCAGTCGCTGTGCCAATGACAATAGTATCCCCTTCTTGGAGAGGCATATCCTGGCGCAAATCACCTTCTTGAAGCAGTTTCCACAAATCAACATCAACAATTTGCTCTTTTCCCGATTTGGTTAACCGGCGCACTTGAATATTGCGAATATCAGCTTGTTCTGTGATGCCCCCGGCTGATTGAATGGCAGCAGTCACGGTAACATCATTTTCTTCTGAGTTATTGTTGATGGTATAGGGACCCGGTCGATTTACTTCACCGACGACTGCAATTTTTAAGGGGCCCGAGTCTGCACCTGCAAAGCTGGCATTCGCTAAAATACTACTTTCTTGTAAATCTACATCTGCGGCCGTAGGAATAAAGATACTATCGCCATCTCTTAATAAGAGGTCTTGACTCAGATCGGCAGTTTGTAATAACCTCCACAAATCTACCGTAATGATCTGATCGCTATCTTGTTGACTGGGACGAGAGCGACGGACTTGAATCCTTCGGATATCCGCTGCTTGAGTAATTCCTCCAGCTAAATCAATCACACGGGTAACAGTTGGCAGAGCAACTTCTTCATTTCCATCTAAGGACATGGAGTATACGCCAGGACTATAGACTTCTCCCGCTATCCCCACTTTCACAGGACGGACATTGATTAAGCTCAGGGTAACAATGGGGTTCCGCAGATAGCGAGACATAACTGTAGCTATTTTATCTGATGCTTGAGGAAAAGTTAAGCCTTGCACTTGCACTGCACCTACAAGGGGTAAATTGAGGGAGCCATCAGATAAAATCAAAAATTCGCCGCTATATTCAGGGACGTTAAATATATCAACTTGTAGCCGATCGCCTGCTCCAAGGGTATAGCCTTCATCTACGGGTAAGGAAGTGGGGACGGGGGCAACTGGACTTTGAGCTAAAGCGAGGGTGGGGAAGCTACTCCAGGTGAGACAAGCAGCCAAGGCGATCGCCCCAGAAGATCGTATCCATTTTACCCATATGTTTTTTCTCTGCTTTGTTTTTAAGGGACTTAATCGTTTTGGTTCTTGAGCGATCGCCTTTGCCATTATCAATTTAGCCATATATGCTTTTTTTAAAATTCAACTCTATACTATTGGAGATATAGTTTAACACTCAACTCCTTCTGGTGGTTGACGATTACTACATCACCCTTAACAACTGAAATTCCGGAGGTTTCTTACCTCCCCTTGATTATAGTAATGATCTGAATCGTTCCTGACTATCGTGATTTCATTCTGGAAGAAATTAACTCAAAAGTCCCCAGGGCAACCTCCAAACCGTAAAGATCGATTTTGTTGTCATTGGGTTTTACCTGGAAAATTGGCGATCGGCCCCCTGCCAATCCATAAAAACCATTATGCCCGTCTACAGGCAGAACAGATTGAAGCCATTCTCTCCCTCTGTCCAGAGGCAGAAGGGGCAATCCAACCTGAATTTAAGAACCAATTTCAGTGTCTGTGCTATCCTCTGCCCGATAGTCACTATCAAGAACCGTTGAAACCTGAAGACTTAGCTGAAGCGGTTAAGCTGGTTCACCAAACCCTGGAGGAAGAAACATCTCTTTATATCCATTGCTTTGCGGGTATAGAGCGATCGCCTACGGTGTGTCTTGCTTATCTGTGTCGCCACCAAGGTCTTGAACTCTGGGAGAGCCTACGATTCCTCAAGGAAGTCCATCGCCGTAGCGCTCCCACAGAAACTGAACTTCAGGCAATCCAAGCCTATCTCAAGTCCCCATTGTAGTCTTTTTAAAGCAATTTAAACTACACAATCTTCCGGGCTTTCAACGTAATCAAACAGCACCTTATTCATATAATTATCTGCCCATTCGCGGCCAAACGCTTTTTCTAAAACTCGGCGAGTTTTATCATTTTGTTGTTGTTGGGTACAGTAATAGCGTTGACCGGCCAAAATGGTCTTCTGTTCTCCGGCTGAAACTGGTTGCGCGGCGGCAGCTTGGGCACAATGAATTTTCATAAACGCCTCTACCCGTTGGACAAAATGAACTTCTTCCGCTTCATTTTCTGGGCGAATAAACAAACAAAACTCGGAAAAAATATCCGCCCAAGGGGGGAGCTGGCGATATTGGGCAAACTCTGGTTTAGGTAAAGATTGCAGCGCTCGATGATAGGACTCTGGCAAGGTGCGGTTAGGATTCACTGGAGATAAATCGGCGATCGCCGCACTAATCTGTCCCTTCCCCGCCACTAAATCGCAACCAAACATGGGCAAATTATAATTCGGTCGAGGAAACATCACACAATGGAGAATATCCAAACCCTTGCCTAGCTTTGCCAACTCCAGATGAATCTTCCGAAACTGAGGCGTTTGATAACATTTATTTTCAATCGTTAGCTTCTCCCCCTCTAGTCGTCCCTCCACATAACCTAACTCTCCAGGCAAATCATAGGGTTCCAGCTCTAGATAAGTTTTCCAAACCTGCTCTAGAGTATCGGCCAACTGCCGAATTAGGGGATGTTGTTGCTCTCTCAATACCACTCGTGACATAACCAGACCTTCACCCATTCAAGACATCAGCAAGGGACTTCAAAAGGATGCTAACCTTTAAGCATATCAGTATACCAGGTTGCTTGATCTGACCAAAACCCTCTCCTTAGGGTCGGGCAGCAGCAACCCTTCACTCTATAGCTCAGGGAACCCCTATGTTTGGTCTCGGATTACCAGAAATTGGCATTATTGCTGTGGTTGCTCTACTTATTTTTGGGCCTAAAAAAATCCCCGAAATGGGTAGAGCTATGGGCAAAACCATTCGTGGATTTAAAGAAGAAATGAACAGTGAGTCAGAGTCAGAGGTTGACTTCACTTCAGAAGCCAACCCTTCGGACTCACCAAAATCCTAATTTCTAGACGGAAGGCGGCTCTCAATTAAGCGAATTGCCCGTGAAACCGTCTCCGGCAAAATGACAACTAAGCTCTCTTTGGGAGCCGAATCTAAAGCTGTATTAATGGCATCGGTTTCATTGAGAATTACCTCATACTGACATTGGCGATCGCACTTTTCAATCCCCTTAGCGATTAACTCAGCCGCATGTCCGCGAGACCGGCCGCGAGTATCGTCATCCTCTTTAACAATAATCCGGTCAAAAATACCCACCGACAGCTCCCCAAGGGTAATAAAATCCTCATCCCTGCGGTCTCCAGGACCGCCAACCACGCCTATGCGCTCTCCCGGCCAGTTTTTCACAAATTGCCCTAACGCCTTATAACTGTGGGGATTATGGGCATAATCGATCAAAGCACTATAATCACCAAGCTCGAATAAATTCATCCGTCCTGGGGTTTGGCTCGATGAAGCCTCAAACGTCTCCAACGCTGCTCGAATATTCTCAAGACTCACTCCATAGACAAACGCGGCTAAACTTGCCGCTAAAGCATTCGCAATCATGAATGGAGCCATTCCCTTCATCGTCATTGGAATATCTACCGCTTTACTAATCCTCATTTTCCATTCCCCTTTCAGGATCAGTAAGTCACCCTTGTCATAAATTGCCGCCATACCCCCTTGAGCCGTATGCCGTTTAACCACCTGGTTATCCGATTCCATAGAAAAATAGGCAATATTGCATTTTAAGCGTTCTACCATGGCACAAACCAGAGGATCGTCAGCATTAAGAACAGCATAACCATCGGGTTTAACGGTTTCGGCTACCACAGCTTTCACTTGAGCCATTTGTTCAATGGTATTAATATCTCCTAGTCCTAAATGGTCAGCCGCCACATTTAAGACTACGCCCACATCCGAGCTATCAAAGGCCAATCCACTACGCAAAATGCCACCGCGAGCTGTTTCTAGCACAGCAATTTCTACCGTCGGGTCTTTTAGAATTAATTCGGCACTTTGCGGCCCCGTATTATCCCCTGGCTCTGCTAAATAATCCCCAATGTACGTGCCATCTGTAGTCGTATATCCGACCACTTTGCCCGTTTGTTTCATGATATGGGCTGTGAGGCGAGTGGTTGTTGTTTTGCCATTAGTCCCCGTTAGCGCCAAAATAGGCACGCGCGATGGCGTGCCCGGAGGAAACAGCATATCCATCACTGGTGCAGCAATATTCCGGGGAAGCCCATAACTCGGAGCTGCGTGCATCCTAAAGCCAGGAGCTGCATTAACTTCTACAATCACACCATCCGTTTCTCGCAAAGGGCGGCTAATATCAGAAGTCACGATATCAATTCCGGCAATATCCAAGCCAATAGTTTTCACCACCCGTTCAGCTAACCAAATATTTTCGGGATGCATTTCATCCGTTCGGTCAATAGCAATCCCCCCCGTACTCAGGTTAGCCGTTGCCCGAAGCATACACCTTTCATCTTTTTTGGGCACACTATCGAGGGTATAGCCTTGCCGATCTAGCAAGTTCATACTATTTCGGTCTATTTCAATTCGAGTCAGAACATTGTCATGCCCTTGTCCTCGCCTAGGGTCACGGTTCGTTTCTTCAATTAACTCAGCAATGGTAGATTTTCCATCTCCAACCACATGGGCTGGCACTCGTTCAGCAACCGCGATCACTTTACCATTGATCGCGAGAACTCGATGATCGTTGCCTTCATAATAGCGTTCTACAATGACTCGACGGGTTTTAGATGCAGAACTGGCATCATCGTAGGCTAATTCTGCTTCCTCAAACGATTTGACATTGATGGTAATTCCGCGGCCATGGTTACCATCAAGGGGTTTAATAACAAGAGGATAGCCGCCGACTTCATCAATAGCATCTTCGAGTTCATCAAGGTATTCAATTACAGTTCCTCTAGGAACGGGAATACCCGAATCCCGAAGAATCTTTTTAGTTCCTTCTTTGTCACAGGCCAGTTCTACACCCAGAATACCAGTTCTATTACTGAGAGTGGCTTGAATTCGTTTTTGGTACACCCCATAGCCCAATTGGATCATAAATCGGGCACTCAGTTGCATCCAAGGGATATCACGGGCTGTGGCTTCTTTGACTAAAACATCGGTAGAGGGACCCAGGGCTGCATCTGCCCAAACTTCTCGTAAATCTTGTAAATCTTGTTCTAATTCCGAGAGGGGATAACTGCCCGTCTCGACAATGCTTTGGCACAGTCGGACAGCCGCTCTCCCTGCATATCGACCTGCTTTTTCATCCAAGTATGCAAAGACGACTTGATACACACCTGAATCAGCAGTTTCACGAGTTCGACCAAAGCCAACGCTCATTCCGGCCAGGGTTTGTAGTTCTAAGGCAACATGCTCAACAATATGGCCCATGTATGTGCCTTCTTGAACTCTTTGTAGGAATCCTCCTCGATATCCTGGGGCACAATAGTGTTCAACTAAACTGGGTAAAGCTTGGGTGAGACCTTCATAGAAACCGGGAATTGTATTCGAGGGTCTTTCGGCTAGATCTTCTAAGTTTAGGCGTAGGATCACCAATTTGGTTCGGCGAATACTCCAGTAATTTGGGCCACGTAAGGTTAGGGTTCTGAGGATTTTCATGGGGCAGATGGATCGCGCAATGCTAGGGATGCTAAGGACGGCAAGCTGCTATGGCAGATAGGTTGATACAGGTTGTTAGTTAACGATTTTGACATCCTGATTCCACCCTCTGGTAAGCATGAAGGGTAAAGTGGATGAGAAACTGTTCATATTGGACAGTTCTTGGGATTTAACTCGACATTGGTCAGTTTCCGGTTTGGCCGGGATCGATAATGATTTCTCTTGAGTGCATATTGTAGTGTCCTCCATGGCAAAGGATATGAACCTTGAGGTTGCAGATACTTAGGGGATCGGTTGCACCAACGATGTGTTCATTGTTGAAGAGGAGATTTCCAGGATCGACGATGGTGACGGTGCCTTTGCCAATGACAGATAAGAGTCCATCCCCTTCAACGATCGCGCAGGTATCTTCGTCTATACCGATGCCGATACGGTCTGAGTAAGCAGATATGGCACTGATTAGTCGAGCCATACGATTACGGTTATGGAAATGTTGATCGACGAGCAGTTCGGGCACGATCGCCAATCCCGTCGTTACATCAACCAGGGAACGATTGGGGGATTCACCACTGCCGCCACCAGCAATCATATATTCTCCCATAACAGCGGCCCCAGCGCTTGTTCCAGCTAGGGTAATTTGACCGGCTTGGGCCTTTTTACGCACGGTTTCCATCACTGGAGTATCGGCCAGAAGTCCACATAACCGCAGTTGATCTCCTCCAGTCATGAAGACTCCGGTACACTCTTCGAGGAACGTTTGCCATTGGGAGGCACTGGCACTTTCCCGGTCTCGAATGTCAAAGACCATGATATCTTTAGCCCCCATATCTGTAAAAATGGTGCGGTAGCGATCGCCCACCAATAAGGGTTCGCGAGAGGCTGAGGGGATAATCCCTAGTTTGGCCTCTTTCCCCCCAGAGCGGTTAAAAAAGGTTTGCAGAATTTCTCGACCATGAATTTTGTCTTCTGCACCGCCAATGATCATAATTGAGGTTTTGGTCGATCGAGGAGCGTGTGGCGATTGGGGTTGGGATTGAAACTTTAACATGGAACTGACTTTACACATCATGGTGACTTATGGGGATTAGAAGAGACATTTTAAAAAAGGATTCTCTTCTGAAACGGTCAACAAGGGACTAGCAATGGGTTGAGCCATTCAACCCTGAAGACCTTCAACCTCTGGGATTTCAGGTATCTTCTATGCTATAGCTTAATGGCCAATAGATAATCTAATCACAGGGAAATCCGCTCTCTGTGATGCTAGTTCAGTTGAATAGGAGTCACTCTTGCGATTCGATCTCATTACATTGTTTCCTGATTTTTTCTCGTCCCCCCTGAGTTCAGGATTGTTGGGCAAGGCTCTTGCCAAAAACATTGCTCAGGTTTATTTGACCAACCCCCGCGATTTTACCACTGATAAGCACCATAAGGTAGATGATGAACCTTATGGGGGGGGGGTAGGAATGGTGATTAAGCCGGAACCTATTTTTGCAGCGGTGGAATCTTTACCGCTGGGGAATCATCGTGAGGTGCTGTTGATGACTCCCCAGGGAGAGCCTCTAGAACAGGAATTGTTTAAAACTTGGGCGAGGAAGTATGACCAGTTGGCGATTATTTGCGGCCATTATGAGGGGGTAGATGAGCGGGTGTTAAGTTTGGTGACTCGTGAGGTATCTTTGGGGGATTTTGTGCTAACAGGAGGCGAGATTCCGGCATTGGCGATCGTTAATGGGGTGATTCGGCTGTTACCAGGGACAGTGGGAAAGGAGGAGTCTTTAAAGGCGGAGAGTTTTGAGGCGGGATTGTTGGATTATCCTCACTATACCCGACCGGCTGAGTTTCGCGGCCAGAGAGTTCCTGATGTCCTCCTGTCAGGAGATCATGGCCGAATTGCCCAATGGCGCTACGAGCAGCAGATCAAACGAACGAAGGAGCGACGACCCGATTTGTATGAAGCGTGGTTGGAGCAATGATTGCTTGTTAAAATGAAAGTTTTTGGAATAGATCGGCCACGCGTAAGGTAAAGCCAGGAATCACCTCTTCACCACCTAAAGCGTCAACAGATTTCAGTAGGAGATCGGATTCTTGGGCAGAGCGATAAACCAAGACAGACTCCTCTTCTGTCACTCTGGGAAAAGTAAAATCGAAGTCCAATCCTAAAACTTAGTCAGGGCATGATATTGAGAGATCGCAAACTAACAGAAACTCAGAAATTTTGTTTTTTTCTGAAATCCTTCCCTCTGGAGAGGCAGCCGATAAGACTAAAGCTGAACGGATAGACGAGCCACCATTAAATCGGGAGTCGGTTTGTAATATTTTTCCTAAATCAGTAATCATTCCTCTACCCATGGGAGAAGAGAAAAACTTGGACATGGAAAGCGGGCTAACTTTAATCTCTCCGGGTAATCCTTCTTCTAAAGCGGCTTCTGCCTCTAGGGGAGAGGTCAAAACTTGCCGAAAATCTTCTTGCCCCTCTGGACTGAGAAATTTAAGATAAAAACCGAGTTGGTTGCTTACTCTACCATCTTCAGCAAAGGCTTCTAGATCTCTAACCGATAAATATAGCGTTTCTCAAATAGATGAGGTACAATAAAAAGTATGCTTTCATTGACCAGTTTTTTACTCCTCTCTTCTAATGTACCTCACTAATTCGATAAAGGCTATATAATTCCAAGGAGCCATAACTTAACACAATTCTTTCCGCGCTATAACTCGGAAGGGCGGTAAAAATAGCTGTCGATATAGTTAAGATTCCAGCAGTTATACTTTGAAGAATTCCTAATCTTTGAACTTTTCCCCGGATTCTTGACCAACTCTTGATTTTTATAAGAAGACAACTCCTCAAGCTTTAGAATATATTTCTATAGAACTCTTTCCAAAATACTGAGGTAGGGCTTCTAATCCAGAGCAGTTAATTAACGTCAGTTAGGAAAGACAAGGGGCCGGAGGCCCCTTGTTAAGTGCAACTTCATCAAGAAAGAGTAGCAATCCTTATTTGCGACTTAACGCATCACTAAAGGAGTACTTTTTACTCCATCTGCGACTTCTAAGACCATTTGTCTGGCCCATTGATCTGCCTCTAGAATGTCATCTAGAGAAGGATGGGAGGTATTCTGGGATTGGTGGCGATCGCACACTTGTTCAATCACCTTGGGAATCTCTAAAAAGCCAATTTTCTCATCTAAAAATAAAGCGACTGCTTGCTCGTTGGCTGCATTTAACACCGCAGGCATCGATCCCCCAGCTCTACCCACAGCATAGGCTAATTGCATACAAGGATATTTATTGTGATCTGGGTTTCTAAAGGTTAAATTACCTACTTTAACTAAATCTAAGGTTTCCCAATCTGTATAAATTCGCTCTGGCCAAGATAGGGCATAGAGCAGAGGTAAGCGCATATCTGGCCATCCCAATTGCGCTAAAACTGAAGTATCCTGAACCTCAATTAAGGAATGAATGATACTTTGGGGATGAATCACAATCTCGATATTATCGTAATCCATACCAAACAAGAAATGGGCTTCAATTACTTCTAGCCCCTTGTTCATCAAGGTTGCTGAATCAATGGTAATCTTGCGCCCCATTGACCAATTGGGGTGTTTCAGGGCATCACTGACCTTAGCTTGAGCTAACTTTTCTACGGGCCAATCTCGGAATGCTCCCCCAGAAGCGGTTAAAATAATCTTACGCAAGCCTCCTTCAGGAACACCTTGCAAACATTGAAAAATTGCTGAATGTTCGGAATCTGCGGGGAGTAATTTCACTCCATGTTCTTCTACCAAGGGTAATACAACTGGCCCGCCAGCAATCAGGGTTTCCTTATTGGCTAAGGCAATATCTTTACCTGCTTTAATCGCTGCTAGGGTAGGTAGAAGTCCAGCACAACCGACAATTCCGGTGACTACACTTTCGGAATCACCATAACCAGCGACTTCAACTACCCCCGTTTCTCCAGCGAGTAAAATAGGTTGGGGATCAATAGAGGCGATCGCGGCCTTTAATTCGGGTAGTTTATCAGGATTGTGAATCGCAACGATTTCTGGGCGAAATTGCTTAATTTGTTGGGCAAGTAAAGTGATATTATTACCGGCTGCCAATCCAACAATGCGGAACCGATCGGGATGTTCTGCGACAATATCAAGGGTTTGAGTACCTATCGAACCGGTGGAACCAAGGAGTGTAATTGCTTTCACGAGATTTTTTTTAATGGGGGATCACACAACCCACTATACCAATTAACAATTAATTAATAATTCATAATTTGGGTAATAGGGAATAGACAAGAGGCAATCTTCCCTATCCCCCCATCACTTTAGCCCAAACGATGTCCACAACTGGAGCAAAACCGATCTTCTGGTTGTATCGCTGTACCGCATTGACTACAAAAGCGCCGTTGAGGAGTTGTCGAGGAAGAAGCAGAAGGGGAGGTTGATCCCATTTTCATTTCCATATTGCCTATTTTCATTTCCATGGGGGCAAAGCTCATTTCCATATTGCCCATTTTCATAGGTTCCATGGTTTTCATGGGTTCCATGGGTTTCATGGTTTGGAAGGTATTGGGCATAGCGTCAACGGTTTGCAAGGCGATCGCCTGTTGCTGTCCAGAAATATTGGTTGAACTGAGCATACTCATTTGGGTTCCTTGAACTTGAATGAGGCGATCGCCTCCAGAGGTTTTTATCTTAACCACCACTCCACCCCCAGTAGCAAACACTTCTGGGGCACTGCTCCAACTGCCGGTTTCCCAAGAATTGCTCGATTGCTGTTGTTGTCCTGGACTACTGGCGATCGCCGTGACTACAGTTTGCATCCCTGGATTATCCAAGTAGATTCGATGCCCTGCGCCCAACTCACACATATAAGTCATCTTTGTTCACCTTGAAGCTTTCTCTTAAGATCTAGTGTAACGTCAGTTTTAGATCGGTTAATTGTTTAATAATGAATTGAGATTACCAAGGCGAACCAACCAAGGTAAACCCAGACCAAAAATAAGGATGGCTTAGAACTTCATCATCCATATTTTTGAGACTATCTGGCAAAGGAATGGGCTGTTCTAAGCTAGGAACAATCAACTGTCCTTCTTTAATTTTAACCAATCCTTGAATCATTTCCTGTTGACTTTTTTGCAACGCTTGCGCCTTGATGTCTGAGTGTTTGAGGTGAGCATAAAATTCACTCATTAATCCCAAAGTTCCTTCATCACTGACATACCATAAACTGCCCAAGGCTGTTTTCACGCCTGCTTGAACGGCTAATCCGGTAAACCCTAATTCTGCATCCGGATTCCCTAATGCTGTGCGACAAGCACTTAAGACTAAAAGTTCAACCAAGGGATTTTTTAAGTTGAGTTGATCGAGCTGATTGAGTTTGAGTTGACTATCCCACAATTGAATATAGGAATTTTCTGGACTCCCTGGGCGAAATTCACCATGGGTTGCCAAGTGAACAATACTATACTTTTCTTGCTCGCGACTGTCGATCAAGTTATTGAGTGTAAATCCTTGATTGAGAAATTCATTCCCTCTCCAAGTATTGACAATGGTGTTAATCTCTATCGGTACAGCCGGTAAGGGAGCAAGTTCAGTAAATTCGGATGCACCCATAGCTAATACTTGAGTGCCCTCAAACTTAGACAAATTTGTATTTGTTAAAGTTAGATTAGGCATAATTGCCAGACTGTACTGTTCGATTAAGAACTGATTGCCATCATAGAGAGCAGCCATGGGCAGCGATCGCAAGCCTGCGGTTAAAACAAATCCTAAATTCTCGATCTGTTGCCTGTTCAGTTCCTCTTCTAGCGGGCGAATAATCCAATCATAGAGTTGCTCAGACGAACTTAAATAACTGGTCGTATATCGTCTGCGGGGATTAGTGATTTCTAACGTTAACTCCCTAACTTGCTCTAATACCTGTGCCTCTGTTGCCCCTGCAATAATTTTGCGAAAAGGTTTACCTTCCGGCGTTATCATCATCAATTCTAGATATTGCGCTTCTGGCTCAGTCTTCTCAGTAATCTCTGCTTTATTCTGAGCGTTAATCACCTCTGGCACATAAAAACCTACATAGATAATTGCACTTCTGACTCCTGTCTGCTGCTCCATACGTTCCAAGATCTCTTGACTCTCTCGAACCGCATGATATTGAACTCCTTGCAAATCTAAATTGAAATAATTAACATACTCATTACTCAATTGTTTCTCTCGCTCCTGAATTACCACATTAAATTCTTGTGGAGACATTAAATTACCCAGGTTCACAACCCTTATTTGTTCTTTCTTTTCATCTGATTCTCGATCGGCACTTACATAGGAAATGGGGGTGTTGGCACTGCCGTCAATATGATTTTGAAGACTCAAAGATGAAATTTCTGATGTTTCTACTGAATGCACAGTAGGCGAATGTAAAACAGGATTTAATTGGGAGATATTAGGATCGAGATTAAGAAAGGTTCCAATTTCTGCTTCTGGAGGGCTAGGGAACTTAGATAGTTCAAAGCCAGCCGTAAAATCAAAGACTTTAGCAATTTCAACTTCAGAATCTTCTAAAGAACTTGTATTTTGAGTCTCTGATTCTATGGATTCTGAAGGGTTAGTCTCTACGGCATTAGAGGGGGTTGGTGTTTGTGATTTTGGCGATAGAGTATTGGCATTAGAATTATCCTCTGACGAACCTTGATTGCTAGCTGTGGACGTTGGAGTAGGAGTTGGTGTTTGACTCGCTTCTGGTGTTGGTGCAGGTATAGGACTTTGCTCAGGTGTGGGTATGGGATTGGGAATAGGCAAAGGAACTGGAGTGGGAGACGGACTCGGACTCGGTATTGGCGAGGGAGTAGGATTGGGAGTGGGAACTGGACTCGGATTCGGTATTGGCGAGGGAGTAGGATTGGGAGTGGGAACTGGACTCGGATTCGGTATTGGCGAGGGAGTAGGATTGGGAATGGGAACTGGACTCGGATTCGGTGTGGGAGAAGGAGTAGGGTTGGGAATGGGAACCGGACTCGGTGTGGGAGAGGGAGTAGGAGTAGGATTGGGAATGGGAACCGGACTCGGTGTGGGAGAGGGAGTAGGAGTAGGATTGGGAATGGGAACCGGACTCGGTGTGGGAGAGGGAGTAGGAAATGGACTCGGTGTTGGTTCAACAATCACGCTGCCAGGTGTGCCGTTGTTGGCACTCGCATCTAAGCTTCCATGGGCGATCGCCCCATTTCCCGATATAATCCTCAGTGTAATATCACCCGCATCCCCATTTTGAGTGCTTGAGTTAACATCTCGTGCTGTAATATTTCCTTGTTGAGTTTCAAAGGTAATATTGCCTGATTTCCCATTTTGTGTCCTCGAAACGGTAAGATCATTAACGGTAATGTTCCCTTGTTGCGTTTCAAAGATAATATTTCCTGCATCTCCATTGTGGGTACTCGCATCAGTAACACCATCAACAGTAATGTCCCCTTGTTGCGTTTCAAAGATAATATTTCCTGACTTCCCATTTTGTGTGCTCGAAATATTCAGACCACTGGTGGTAATATTCCCACTTTCTGCAATAGTTAGCTGAATCTCTCCACCATTTCCACCTCCCTGACTGACCCTTGAGTTTAGTTCTCCTGTTGTTATATTGCCTTGACTTGTACTCAGTTCAATCGTACCCCCATTACCTATTTTAGTGAATGTATTCACATTTCCTGTCGTAATATTTCCCCCAGAAGCAGTTAAGGAAATATTGCCCCCTCCTTGATGAGAGTGGGCATCCAAATTGCCTGTTGTAATATTTCCCGAAGAAGCGGTTAGAGAAATATTTCCCCCAGGTTGATTATTGCTAGTATTTAAGTTTCCGATGCTAATGCTGGCTCCAGAAATATTGATCTCTCGACCCGGAGCAGTCAGAGTAGCGGAGGAGTCCATAATAAATGAACCTTGGTTATCTGTATCCGCATCAGCAATAAACGTAATCGATCCCCCTTGGACAAAATCAAGAGAAACTCCACTAGCGATGGTAATATTGTTGGTCGCTTGTAGTTCTATATTGCCATTTTGTTGCTCTAAGACCCCAGCATTGATCGTAATATCTTCATTCGGAAGGAGGTCAAACTGAATAATGGGTAATTCTGGTTCAATATCATTCGGTTGGGAAGAATCGTTAGAAATAGTGATATTTTTGGGGTCAAGTAGAAGTGTTCCCTGCTCTCCATTGACAGCGCTCAGATCGACGTTTCCTTGAAAGACTAGGGCATCTTTACCAGAAATTTCGACAAATCCACCATTTCCCCAAATCGGTCCTCCAGTGGCTTCTACTGTGCCGTAAAATTGGGTAACTTCATCTGACCAAATAATGATTTCACCACCGTTTCCCTGATGGGTGCTATTGGACTGAATCAGGGTTTTGCTATCAATAAGGGTATGGGTAGCGTTGGGTTGGTCTCCTTGTCCTTGAAATCCTCCCCCAATGCGGATGGTTCCCCCTTGAGAAGGACTTGAAGCGTTGAGATGCGCGTTGATAAGACCGACGTGTTGACCAAAAATGCTCAGGGTGCTGGGGAGACTATTGGGATTGGAGGTGGAAACATCCAGCGTTCCAGAGGCGATCGCCACTCCTGGTGTTTCAGGTACAATCATTCCTGAACCCGTTAAAATCACCTGTCCCTGATGGTTAATGTGCAGTTGAGAAGCGTGATCGATTCCTGAGTTGGAGAGTAAGGTAGCTAAATTGGGAGCAATGAATGGACTAGGATTAGGACTCAGGGGTAAATCTAAGCTCAACAAATGACCGGGCTGAGAAATCTTTACCCGTTGCGCTCCTGGAATAGCTGTAACAGTAAGGCTTCCTCCAGGAGCGGTAAGAGTTCCGGTATTGAGTGCTGTTCCTCCCATCAGGGTTAAGCTCTCGCCGGCTGCAACTTCTAAGTTTCCTAAGTTAACAATTACACCAGGATTGGCAGTCTGAAACTCAAAAGTCGTGGGTTGACCTATCAGTGCGTTATAGTCATTCGATCCCAAGACTTGAAACCAATTGGTCTCTCCATTCAGTCCATCAAATCCAAGGGCGGTGGCGGTGCTGGCATGAAAAGCAGCCGGGACGTTGAGACTGGCGTTGGAGCCAAAGACAATACCGGCGGGGTTAACCAGATAGAGGTTCGGATTTCCCCCACTCACTTGTAGTAATCCGTTGATAACTGAAGGATCTCCACCATTAATACGACCGAGGATATTTTGCAGGTTGGGGTTGGCCAGGAAGTTAGCAATTTGTCCTGGAGAGAGTCCAAATTGGGTAAAGCTATGAAAGAGGTTGGCTCCATCTGAAGAGACCTGACCGCCGGTAATTTGGTATTGGTTACCGATCGCCTGCACTTGCGTTCTTGTCCCATCAGGAGCCGCTATAATCGGAGCGGGTTGGGCTGCTCCTTTGACAGACCAGAAAACACTGAGCCAAGGACAAAGGCTAAGGACTAGAAGGGTTGAGCCTGAAGATAGGCGAGGGAAAAATGCGGCCATGGTAGTTTTTTAATCTTGGAGGATAAAAGGAAAGTTAAGACAAATGGCGCTAGTAGAGGTTATGCCCTAAAATGATTTACGATCTTTGCTCGGCGATCGCACTTGCCCATTTTAACTCAGCAATTATGGGATCATGGGCAATTAAGTAATCACCGTCCTCCAGGTCTCCGCATCAACGAATTCTTCCCATCTCCCCATTCCCTAGGTGCGATCATTACCACTGTCATTGTTCGCAGAAAAGTGTCAGAATTAATAAAACTTTACGAAAATAGGGTAGAACAGGATGATTCCGACCGTCATTGAACAATCTGGACGTGGTGAACGGGCTTTTGATATCTATTCCCGACTGTTACGGGAAAGAATCGTATTTCTCGGACAGGCGATCGATGCAGATGTGGCGAACTTAGTGGTAGCCCAGCTCCTATTTTTGGATGCTGAAGAGCCAGAGAAAGATATCTATCTCTACATTAACTCACCGGGAGGATCGGTCACGGCGGGTATGGGGATTTTTGACACCATGAATCAAATTCGGCCGGATGTGTCTACCATTTGTGTAGGCTTGGCTGCTAGTATGGGAGCTTTTCTCCTCAGTGCAGGGATGAAAGGCAAGCGAATGAGCTTACCCCATTCTCGGATTATGATTCACCAACCCCTAGGAGGAGCGCAAGGCCAAGCAACGGATATCGAGATCCAAGCCAAGGAAATCCTCTACCATAAGCAACGGTTGAATGAATTATTAGCCAGTCATACCAGCCAACCCTTAGAGCGTATTCAAGAAGATACAGAACGTGATTTCTTTATGTCCTCCAATGAGGCAATGGAATACGGGTTAATCGATCAAGTGATTAATCGCCGTCCTTCTGCTAGTCAACCCATCAGTGTGGTTAATTAGGGAATAGAGAATGGGGAATGGACAATAGGCAATAGCTTATCTGCCTATCGCCCCATTCCTCTCCATCTAATCTCTAAAAGAACTCTTCATTAGATGAAGCAGTTTGTTGCAGGTAATCGAGAAATTCTTTCATTTGACTACAGGTCAACATCAAACGGGAACCTTGACTATCTGGATATTGGCTCTTCAGATAGTCTTTTCCTTGTTGAGCGCTCCACCCGACTTTTTTCAGTTCGACATCGGTTTGGGCATAGGTTTGTAGATATTCTAGAAATTCTTTCATTTCCCGATCGCCCAGAATCATGCGTTTGTTTTTGCCATAGATACGTTTGAGATATTCGCTCTCTCGCTTACTGTTCCATCCAATATGCTTGAGTTCCATATCGATTTTGAGGCTAATGTCAGTGAAGTCAAATTCTTCTTCTAGTTCAGGTAAGGGTTCGGGTTCGGGTTCGGGTGGAGGAGGTAGGGGTTGATCGGTGTAATCTTCTGTATTCTCTCCTAGGGGAGGAATGGGTGACCAGGTTTCCGGTTCGGGTTCCGGTTCGGGCGCTTTTACTTCAACTTTTGAAGGAGTGGGTTTTGGGGGACTCGGTTGAGGTGCTGCAATGGGTTCCACTGGAGTGGGTTCCACTGAAGTTGTTTCCACTGGAGTCGGTTCCACTGGAGTCGGTTCCACTAGAGTCGGTTCCACTAGAGTCGGTTCCACTGGAGTCGGTTCCACTGGAGTCGGTTGTACCGCAATGGGCGTGGGAGTGGGTGGAGAGGAATAGGAATATAAAAGGGCGATCGCCCGTTCTCTGGCTCGATCTTCTGCTTTTTCGATTTGGCGATCGGCTGATAAACCCGTTGCTAAGACTAAGTTCCCGCATTGGATTTGCACCCGGACAATATACTGGCGATCGTGAATATGAAGTAGCTCTGAAATGAGGCTCGCCGTAGGATAAGCCGCCCGAAATTGAGTCCACAAGGATGAAGATAAAATTTGCTCAAGCATAGGTAATCAGTTCTGTGCAAAATCAACGGATTTCTGGTATAATCAAAACAGGAAAAAACAAGCTTTTTCCATCACTCTTTCTCTTAAATTCGTAAGAATAAGATGGTCGAATCAGCGGCAACACTTTTCGCGCTGATTCTAATTCAACTGTGCTTCCCCCTGTTTCCTTGAAATAGGGTTTTTATTGGTCGTTTAATTCAAATTTGAGACTCCATTAATGCTAGACGTTATCTTAGATTTTTCGCACCACTTTGGGTTAGACACCCTATTTCTAATCATCATTTTAGTGGCGCTAGAAGCCGTACTTTCAGCCGATAATGCTGTTGCCTTGGCTTCAATTTCTAAGGGATTAGAGAGCCAGAAACATCAACAACAAGCCCTCAATTTTGGCTTGGCTGCTGCATTTATTCTGCGGATTATACTCATTTTAACAGCAACTTGGGTGATTCGCTTCTGGCAATTTGAATTTTTAGGAGCCGTGTATCTGCTCTGGTTAGTTTTTAACTATTTTACCTCAGACGAAGAGGAAGCCGATCGTCCTCACCACGGGCCAAAATTCCAGTCTCTGTGGCAAGCTGTTCCCCTCATTGCGGTGACTGATTTGGCCTTTTCTTTAGACAGTGTGACCACGGCGATCGCCATTACCGATGAAATTGTGTTAGTTTTGATGGGAGGAATTTTAGGAATTGTAGCTCTACGCTTTCTCGCGAACCTATTTATCCGTTGGTTAGATGAGTTTGAAAATCTTGAAGATGCTGGATATATTACCGTCGCCTTTGTGGGATTAAGACTCCTAGCTAAGGTCATTACTCCCGATATTGTGCCTCCAGAATGGCTGATGATCTCTCTAATTCTACTCACCTTTGTGTGGGGATTTTGGAAGCCCAACCTCTTAAAAGCCAATTAAAAGGCTGTAGGGGGGCATTATTGTCCCCCACCTACACAACCCTACTTAGCTATTTTTAGCAAAACTGGCCGTGGCATCAGGGAGAGATGAAGGCATCTGAGACTCACCCAGAGAGGAAGGCATATTGCCATTATGTTTTTGGAGAAACTCATATCCAATTTCCACCTGTGTCGGAATTGCCACACTAATCCCTTCTTGTTTGAATCGTTCCTGAATCATGATCAAGGTTTCTTCCCAAACATACCAGTAATCTTCCTTTGTTGCCCAGCAGGCTGCACTAATGGGAATATGATCCTCTTGATACCAATAGACATACGTCCCAATCGGTTTGTCTTGCAGGACTTTGGGATGGGATTTCATGACCTCAACCAATAGCTCTTTAACACGAGGCAGATCCTCATTCACATTGAGACGAAGCGTATGCTTAACTTTCCGGACATCGGCATGGGTGAGGTTATAGATGTTATCGTTCCAAACCGTACTATTGGGAACAGCAACCAGTTCACCATTCCAACTTTTGAACGTTGTGTTCGCCAAGCTAATGGAATCAACTATAGCCCACATCCCAGCAACCTTCACTTCATCTCCCACATCAAAGGGTCTATAGAACATCAGCATCAAACCACTGGCCAAGTTACTCAGGTTGCTTTGCAGGGCGAAGGCAAGGATGAAACTTGCACCCCCAATAAGAGCCAGAAGAGGCCCAAGGCTTACTCCTAGGGCAGTTAAGCCGAGCAGAACTCCCATCACTAGAGTTCCTCGGCGGAAGGTCTTGACGATAAAGCCCTCGAATAACTCAGAGGCAAACGAAGTCTTGAGGAACAATGCATCGAGCGCATTTCCACCAAACCAAGACACTACCCCAGAAACAGAGACAATACCCACAAAGATTCCTAGACTTCTGGCCCAGCGTAAACCCCCTTCTTCTGACTGCGCCCACGCTAGGAGCCGAACCATTAACCCTTGAGTATCGGTCACATCAATTTCGATACCACTAACGGCAGCGATATATGTACGATAAGATTCTGTCTCTCCACCTCGCTGATCTATGGCATCTAAAATCACCTTAAAGCGGTCTGCTAGAGCTGTTTGCTGATTTTGCAGCTCAGTGACTCCAACAATCAACTCCTGCTTCACATCTTCTTCCGCGTCTGCGGCTTGTTCCAACTGAGTTTCTACTTGGTCAAGTTGTCCAATCCTCTCCTCTGTGTCGGTGATGCCATCACTCTCAGCAGCCGTTTCTCCTTCTCCTAGGGGAGCGCCAGTGACTGGATCGATTTCTTCTGAGTCCTCAGTTGCCCCTTCGACTTCCCCTTCGAGTAGAGCAGCCGCCTCTTCAAAGTCTTCTTGTACGGCTTCTACATCCTCAGTATTGAGGTCATTTTCTAGGAGAGAACCCAATTCTTCTTGCTCTAGCTCAGTGTCCAAAGTTGATTCAACCGTTTCTCGTAATTCCTCATCCTCCTGAATTTGCTGCTCCGCTTCTGCTGCCGCTTCTACGGACTCCTGAGCTTCTTGTAAGGCTGCTTCAGCTTCTTCTGTTTTCTCAATCACGGCGGTACTACCAGCACCTTCTGTGACTTCCGCTTCCTGGGCTTCCTCTAGAGTTTGTTGGGCTTCCTCAAGTTTTTGTACCGCGTCTTCGGTCTCCTGAATCTTGCGGTTCTTGCGCTTAATGGCAATTTCTTGGTTGGAGATTTCCCGTACTTTGGCTTGTAGTAAACCCTGCCAGCCTTCAGCTTCAATTTGTAATTCAGCTAGGGTTAGAGGCTTGACTAAAAGTCTGAGTTCATCAACAGGAATATCTGGATCTTCGATGGTTTTGGCTGCAGGCGCAGAAACAGTTGTGGCTTCTTCTTGGGCAACTGCGGCAGAGCGCATGGGTCTGGGTACAACATCGCCCCAACTAGCGAGGGTGCAAACCATGGCAGCTAACACGAGCTGTCGTAGGCGGCGCTTGGGCTTGGACATAATTATGGATCTCCTTCTCCTTGGTCTTAAAACTATAATTAAAGACTTAATCAGGCTGTAGGGATAGTGTAAACGACAAATTTTGATTTGTCATACCATTTCTCTATAATGATGTCCTTTAACAATTGTCCCAGAACAAGTTAGCTCCTAAGGATTGATTAATGGCAATCTTAGAAGAAATGGTATCAGAATTGATCCGGTTCAGTGATTAAATTTTGATAGCATTTCGTAACCAAATACATTGGGGTCAATTTCTCCGAGGGTGAGATCGGCTAATCCATACTCTTGCCAGCGTTGGTCTACTTTAGTAGCTATGTCTGGATCGGATTCGAGAACTGCGCCCCATTCATGGGTGGTTTCTGGGTATATTTTCGTGGTTGCATCAACGCCCATTCTACCTCCTAAGCCAATTTTTTCACTAGCAAAATCGAGGGTGTCAAAAGGGGTTTCTGGAAGGATAAAAACATCTCGTGAAGGGTCAACTTTAGAGGAAATTGCCCAAACAACTTGCCGAGGATCGCGAATATTAATGTCTTTATCGACAACAATGACAAATTTTGTGTAGGTAAATTGGGGTAGAGCGCTCCAAAAGGCGAGGGCTGCACGTTTAGCTTGGCCGGGATAAGCTTTATCGATGGAAATAATGGCAGCTTTGTAACTTAAGGCTTCCATAGGGAGGAAGAAATCAACGATTTCGGAGACTTGTTGGCGCAGGATAGGGGTGTAAATGCGGTTAAGGGCGATCGCCATCATGGCTTCTTCCTTGGGAGGACGACCGCTAAAAGTTGTTAAATATACTGGATTTTTTCGATGAGTCATGCATTGGAAGCGGATCAGGGGCGAGTCTTCCACACCTCCATAGTAACCCATGTGGTCGCCAAAGGGACCATCAGGGAGAACTTCACCAGGGGTAATGGTTCCTTCGAGGACAAATTCGGCATCTGCGGGAACTTCGAGGTCTACAGTTTTACATTTAGCTAAGGGAACTCCGGAACCTCCGTAAAGTCCGGCAAATAACCATTCTGAGAGATCTACGGGAATGGGGGTTGCGGCAGCCATAATGATCAGGGGGTCAACGCCGAGGGCGATCGCCACCTCTAGTTTTTTTCCTTGCTCAGAGGATTTTCGCAGGTGACGCGCCCCACCCCGTACCGATAACCAGTGTACGGTCATTGTTTTAGCTGATTGAAGCTGTAAGCGATACACGCCAACATTGGGAATTCCGGTTTCACAATCTTTGGTAATTACCAATCCCAAAGTAATAATTTTTCCCGCATCTCCGGGATAGGGACGAATCAGGGGTAGAGTATTTAAGTCTAAGTCTTCTTCTGGGATCGTGACCTGTTGACAACTCGGGAAAAAATCGCGCCCTGGTTTAGCTTTCACCACATCAAATAAAACCTTGCCAAAATCAATCGCTTGGGAAATCTTTTTGGGCGGTTTGGGTTGTTGCAACATGCCCAATTTTTTCCCTAGATCTTCTAATTCTAGGGGATTATCCATATTCATCGCCCAACAGATACGCTCAACCGTTCCCATTAAATTAATGGCAATGGGAAAGGGCGATCCTTGAACATTTTCAAACAGTAACCCAGGGCCTCCCGCTTGCAACATTCGGTTGGCAATTTCGGCAATTTCTAAATCCGGATCGACAGATGCTTTAATTCGTCGTAGTTGTCCGCGCTCTTCGAGTAGGTTGATAAATCCGCGTAAGTCTCTGGCCATGGGTTGAGTGAAAGGGTTACTTTTCTATTGTAGGTGAATGGGGGAATGGAGGGATGGGGGAGTGGGGAGACGCGGGGACGCGGGGAGGGGGAGATGGGAGAGAAGAGGAACGGATGTAGCATAATGGGGAAAGCTAGCGTTTGTGTACCTGAAGATCGTGGATTGGCAACCTGGAAAAGTTATTGACCACAAGTACAGGATTGAGAAAGTGTTGGGTAGAGGTGGGTTTGGCATTACTTACAAAGCCAAACACCTGACCCTGGATTCGTTCTGTGTGATTAAAACGCCAAGGACAGAATTTCATCAGGATGACAACTATGGAGAGTTTGTATACCGGTTTTACAAGGAGGCGAAAACCCTGGCTAGTCTAAAACCCCATCCTCATATTGTGCGGGTGTTTGATTTATTTGAGGAGCCGGATGAGAATGACCCTAGGGTGAGAATTCCTTGTTTAATGATGGAGTTTATTGAAGGAAAGAGTTTATTCAATTTAGTTAAAGATGGAGGGGCACTCCCGGAAAATAAGGCAGTGGGGTATATTCAGCAAATCGGTAGGGCCTTAATGCATATCCACAAAACGGGGTTAGTCCATTTCGATGCGACTCCAATGAATATCATGATTCGACCGGATGGAACGGCTATATTAATCGATTTTGGCATTGCTGGAGATTGTCCCCCTAGCTCGATTTCTTTGCAAACGGGAAATCCAGCATTTGCCCCTTACGAGCAGTTTCTGGGAGAGCGGAACGTAACGGTAGATGTCTATACGTTAGCTGCTGGTTTATATTATGCGGTGATGGGAGAGTGTCCAACCCCTTCTACAGAGCGACTGAAAAAGGTTCCTTTGATTGAGCCAAAAAGCTATAGATCGATTAGTCCCAGCTTAAATTATGCTATTGTCTGGGGGATGGCTTTGGAGGCAGGAAAACGTCCCCAGTCAATACAGAACTGGTTAGGCTTACCGTGTTTTTCCAGAGATATTCCCGATACAGTCAGAATTAGTGAACTTCCTGAGCCGGAGAATAAGGGGTGGGACTGGTCCTGGTTACCTTGGGTGAATGGTTCTGTGTCTCCTGTGCCTCAATCGACTGTGCATCAGCTCCCTATACCTGCTCCTAAATCTAAAATTAATAAACCTCTTGCTTCCATTCCTGGATTGAAGGTATATCAACCGCAAGAGGATGATTTAAGGTCAGAGCGAGGAGTAGACTACACGCTCTTGCAGAGACTGTTGCAGCAGCAGAGATGGAAGGATGCGGATGAGGAAACCTACCGCAGGATGCTGGAAGCGGTGAAACGGGAAAAAGAGAGTTACTTTCGTCTTGAAGACTTGAAAAATTTTCCTGGCATTGACTTGAGAACCATTGACCAATTATGGGTGAAATATAGCAGGGGTCGATTTGGCTTTAGCGTGCAAAAGCGGATTTGGCTTGATTTGGGAGGAACGCTAGACGATTATGATTATGATACGTTTATAAAACTTGGCGATCGCGTCGGCTGGCGTAAAAATGGTTCATTGTTAAATTATAGTGATTACATATTTACTACAAATGCACTGCAAGGTCACCTCCCTGCGAGTGCGGTTTGGGGATTGGCGGTTGGAGAAGTACGGGTGGGATCTGGAGGAGTGGGGGTAGTCCTGTGTATTCTCTTTTCTCTTCTCTAGACTTTAGCCCCTCAACAACCCTTAAGTGGTTTGATTGGGGATTTTCACTTCTTTACCAATAAGATTTAAAAATCCTGTACCAAAATGCTGAATTTCTAGAAAATTGGCATTCTGAGGGGCCGGTTTGTAGATGCGGAAGGTTTTCATAATCCCTAGGGTGGCGGCACTTTCTAGGGGGCCGATAAAGCGGGTATCTCGGTCGAGAAAATGGGGTTGATTGGCCCAATAATCCATTTGTGCGCCATTGAGGAAGTAACAACCGGAGTGGGGATTGAGGGGACGTTTTAAGATGACTGGGCATTCCATCACTTTTCCTGTGAGTTGGGGATGTTCTTCTAGGTTTTGAAAAGGTTGAGTGACGTGAGGCTTTAGATCTCCATCGATGTAGGCCTTGCGGAATGTACCGCCAATGGCGCTCTCGTAGCGGTTGGGTTGCAGAAGGTTGCGATCGCCAGTAATCCGATTAAACCAAATCAGTTTAACAAAAAACCAGGGGTCAGATAAGATTAAGTCGTCTTCTAGAAAGCAGTAATAATCATAACAGCCAAGGTTGCTGCGCAATACGGCTTGACATTCAAAACCGAGAAGCATCGGTTCACATTGGGTAGTATGGTGATGATAAGACTCCTGAGGGATAGGTAGTTGTTTGAGTAGATGGTATTCCCCAGTAGTACAAATCACGATATCAATATGATTCGTGTATTGTTGATTGCTCGGTACAACAACCCTTTGAGCAATGTCAATCATGCATTGGAATTGGCTATAGAGTTGATGAATAGCTGACAGACTTGAGGTGAGCGCTTGGATGCGCGGTTGGGGATCGGGACGTTGGGAAGCGTGCCGTTGAGACCCTTGGGGGTTATAAAAATGGGCGATCGTAAATAGAAGACGCATAAATTAGTCTTTCACAGCAATACCAGTATTTTGTCATTGCGAGGGAAGCCAAACAATAGGTTGACGTTAAACTGGTCAAATCCTGAGAAGTTTACATGGAATTATGGAATTAAGGAATAGGGAAGAGGAAAAAGAGTTCACCCATTACCCAGGCTTGGCACTGTATGATGTCTGGGGACAACTGTTAAACAGGAGAACAGAAAAAGCCGATGGTTGCTAAACGGATTTTACCCTGTCTGGATGTGAGGGCGGGACGAGTGGTGAAGGGGATTAATTTTGTTAACCTTCAGGATGCTGGCGATCCGGTGGAGTTGGCTTCGATCTATAATGACGCGGGTGCTGATGAGTTGGTGTTTCTCGATATTACGGCGACTCATGAAGACCGAGATATTATCCTGGATGTGGTTTACCGGACGGCTGAACAGGTGTTTATTCCCCTGACAGTGGGTGGGGGAATTCAATCCTTAGAAATGATTAAAAATTTGTTAAGGGCCGGGGCGGATAAGGTTAGTATCAACTCGTCGGCAGTCCGAGACCCGGATTTGGTAAATCGGGCCAGCGATCGCTTCGGAAATCAGTGTATTGTTGTCGCTATTGATGCTAAACGACGCAGCGATCCTGAGAATCCAGGATGGGATGTGTATGTGCGCGGGGGACGGGAGAATACAGGGCTTGATGCACTCTCCTGGGCTAAGGATGTGGCGGCTCGTGGGGCTGGAGAAATCTTACTCACGAGTATGGATGCTGATGGCACTCAAGCCGGTTACGATCTAGATCTAACCCGCACCATTGCTGAATCTGTGGAAATTCCGGTGATTGCGTCTGGTGGCGCGGGAACCTGCGAACATATCCATGAAGCGTTAACTGAAGGAAAGGCTGAGGCGGCCCTTTTAGCCTCTTTACTCCACTACGGCCAACTGTCTGTCGCTCAAATTAAGGAGCATCTGACGACCCAGGGTTTGAAAATCAGACAACTGGCGAGGTGATATATATCACATTTTGTTCAGAAAGTACAGATTTCTAGAAGAATTTAAGAATTGAACCGCGACAGTCCTGCAATAAGTTGTTACAATACAGGAATTGTTACATTTCTTAAACGAGCAATGATCATTATTCTCATAATTGTCATTGCCTTAGTAGCCTGGTCTTTGCATCTAATGGAATCGGCGATTCATACGCGGGAATTCTCTTTGATGTTAGCTGGGGTTCTAGTGGCAGGGGCTGCTGTAGCGATGGTAGCGGTTTATTTTCTCATGGGCCATTACTTCGGCTATTTAAATGAAACAGCTCGGCTGGACAATCAGGCTATCGGAGAACCCCGTGAAGTCCTCAGTTGGCTGGTAGAGTTCGATGAAGCTCAACAAACCCGGGTAGGAGGCACAGAGATGAGTGGCTACCCAAATTTGGGCGATCGCTAAACCATTGTCCGATCGCTAAGTTGGTGAACCATCCAAAAACTATTATCAGAAAAATGGGTCTAAAACCCCGTCCTAAAAGGACGGCTTTACAGTAGAATGAAATTGGTCACTGACCCACCCGCGACGATGGAAACAGAAAGCCTAACTTCAAAGATTGCGAAATCCGCAACGGCGCAGAAAAATCGGTAGACCGGGAAAAGAGGATGGGGCAATGGGCAATCCAACCCTTGAATCAACAAAGTAGATTTCTTCTTTGAGATTTCAACACATAAGGCGGCAGGGCTTGCCGTGTCAGTCTGCGGAGCGAGTGTAAGACCCGTTCATGTCCGCGAAGCGGAAACAGAGTAAATCTGTGAAGGCAACTGCTATGAAACAGAAACCTAAATCGTGAGGTTTAGGAATCCCCTCGCCTTTAGGCAGGGGTGGATGTCAAGATTAAGATTGACCAGTTGCTCAGTTCTGGTCTCAATTGCCCACTAGTTCCCTAATTATGAGTATGAGCCGACGGAAAAAGCCAAAAATGCTCGTCGTAGATGATGAACCGGATAATTTGGACTTGCTTTACCGAACCTTTCGGCGTGAATTTCAGGTGTCGAAAGCTGAAAGTGGAGCAGACGCGCTCAATGTGTTAGCCACAGAAGGGGAAGTGGCAGTTATTATCTCTGACCAGCGAATGCCCCAAATGAAGGGTACGGAGTTCCTGAGTCAGACAGTCGAACAATATCCGAATACCATGCGGATTATTCTGACTGGGTTTACGGATGTGGAAGATCTGGTAGAAGCGATTAATTCCGGCCAGGTTTATAAATATATTACGAAGCCTTGGGACCCGACAGAATTAAAGGGAGTGGTTGATCGAGCGGCTCAAACCTACGATCTGCTTAAACAGCGCACGGAAGAGTTAGAAGCTTGTGAGTCTCAAACCCTACTGCTCTCGACTTTAGTCAAGTTAACTGAAGAGTCTCAAGAGTTAGAGACGGCTTTAAGGGCGATCGCCGAAGTATTTGCTCAAGCCTTTGAAACTCAAGGGTGTATCCTGCAAATTATTAAAGATGGTGGATTCGCTTCTCCTGTGGGTCGTTATAGCAGTACTGATGAGCTTCTTGACTTAAGTACGGATACCTTAACTCAAGAAGCTTTATCTTCGGCTACCCTTCAATATTCAGAACTTGCTGATGGCCCGATTAAGTCCCATCTGGCTATGCCGATCTACTATCAGCAAAAACTCTTAGCTCTGCTTTCCCTACAATGGACGCAAGCGTATAATCTGAGCGAGGAAGAAAAAAATTCTATTCATACCTCTGCCCAACTTGTAGGTTTGCTCATTGCTGCCATGGGTTAGAGGATGGGAGAATGGGGGATAGGGAGACACGGGGACACAGAGACTTCTGAATGATTTCCCTATTACCCACTACCTATTGCCTATTGCCTATTACCTATTGCCTTTCAATGACTCATGCCTCAGGTTCAGGATATCTTTAATCGTATTGCTCCAGTTTATGACCAGATGAACGACTGGTTGAGTTTAGGGCAACATCGCATTTGGAAACAAATGACGGTTCAGTGGAGTGGAGCTAAACCCGGCTCGGTGGCGATCGATCTATGCTGTGGCAGTGGCGATCTGACGCGGTTATTAGCTCGACAAGTGGGGCCTAGTGGTCAAGTGTATGGGGTGGATTTTTGTCAGAATTTGCTGGAGATCGCCCAAAATCACTATACCTGGACTCCCATCGAGTGGATGGAAGCGGATGTCCTCGATCTTCCCTTCAGCGATCGCACCTTTAATGCTGCCACCATGGGCTATGGACTCCGCAACGTCTCCAGTATTCCCCAAGCCTTGCAAGAACTCCATCGTGTCCTCAAGCCCGGTGCAACGGCTGCTATCCTGGACTTCCATCGTCCCAACCAACTCCTACTCGAGCAATTTCAACAGTGGTATCTGAATCAAATTGTCGTTCCTTACGCCCAACAACAAGGACTCACAGAAGAATATGCGTACATTATCCCCAGTCTCCAGCGTTTTCCCCTTGGCCTCGAACAAGTTGACCTGGCCTACCAAGCTGGATTTACCCATGCTGTTCATTATCCGATCGCAGGCGGTATGATGGGAGTATTGGTCGCTACCAAATCTGTTGATTCCTAGTCTTAGCCTTGCGTTTTCTAGATCTTTGGATATACATCACTCCTCCCATTGCTGGTGGCATTATTGGCTATTTCACCAATGATTTAGCTATTAAAATGCTCTTTCGCCCCTATCGAGCGATTTATATTGGTAAACGGAAACTCCCCTTTACTCCCGGTTTAATTCCCAGTAACCAAGGACGGTTAGCTCAGAGAGTTGCAGATACGATCATGGGGTCTTTGCTCACCCCTACGGAACTGCAAAATTTAGCCCGTCGCTTATTACAAACCGAGCGCACTCAATCGGCTATTCTTTGGTTACTCCAGTTAGCCTTAAAGCAGCTAGAGGCAGACAAAGAGCAAAAAACGATTAAAATTCTTGCTGGCATCCTCAAAGATTTACTCGGTCAATCCCTACCGCGCTTAATTCGGGTGTTAGCTCGTCGAGAAGATTTTCTCGAAGACCAGATTAATCATATCTTCGATCAAGTCTTGTTAGATTTTAGTTTAACGGAAGTTCAGGCGCGATCGCTGTGTGAATGGCTCTTTCATGTTGTCTGTCCCCCGAATACCATTCGCCAAGCCCTGATAGACTTTCTCACTGACTACAATATTCAAATCATTGACGAAGGGTTTCGAGAAAAAACCAGCGGCACCTATTGGGTAGTTGCCAACCTCCTCGGGCTGAAAAACGCCTTACATCGTCTCCGTAACTATTGTTTAGATGAACGGGAAGAAGCTAACCAAAAAATAAAAGAACTCATAGATGCTTTAGGGATTCAGCATAAGATCAAACAATGGTTACAAAGTCTTTCCCTACAAAATTTACCCGTTCTCACCGTGCGGCAACTGCGTAAAAATATCCGGCACAGTGTCAGAATTTATTTACAAGAACGAGGATCGGACTTAATTCAAGGCTTAGGTAACTCCATTAACTGGGAAAATATTGCGACCTTGATCTTAACTCGGCTGCAAAATTCGAGCATTATGCAATCCTCCTTAGAAATTGTTAGCCAAGAACTGGCGCTAGTTTTAGACCGCTACTTAGAAAAAGATATGGAATTGATTATTGCCCAAGTTATTCCCATTTTAGATATCGATCAGGTGATTATTGACCGCGTTAATGCAACCTCTCCCGCTAATTTGGAAATGGCGATTAATGGAATTGTCCGCAGTGAATTACAAGCCATTGTAAACTTAGGTGGAATATTAGGGGCGATCGTTGGCTGTTTACAAGTCAGTTTCTTATTGTTAAAATAGAATGGCATTTAGCTAGTCTAGTATAAATTGAAAATTTCTTAAACTATGGTAGACACTAAACGATTTTTTATTTGTGGTTCAGCCCTCACTGGACAACCCGATCATCAAAATCTGCAAGGTGCCCATTTGATTTGTGCTACTCAAACTTTACCACTCTATCGCCTCTATTCTGTTGACGATTTGCATCCAGGAATTTATGAGGTTTCTGAAGGTGGAATTTCGATTCCAGGAGAAATTTATGAACTTACAATTGAGCAATATAATAATCTGATGGCGAATGAACCCCCTGGATTATATGAAGGCCAAATAAAACTAGAAGATGGCTCAGAAATTTCTGCCATGCTTTACCCTCAAAAACTGATTGAAAGCTATGGTTGGCTAGATATTTCTAAATATGGTGGATGGGCAGCTTATAAACAGCACCTCTTAGATCCGAGTGCCCCTCATCCTTAATAAGATTTGCTGACTTTTTCCCTAGGATCAAATTTGCTCCTAGAGTATATCCCCTCGAAAAGAAGTAACGTTTGACGATAGGTATTGTGAGAATAACCTGCCATTAGGTAAAATGAGAGACTTGTGATATAAAACTTTCGTTGTTAATTGAAATGACAGAACCTTCAAAATCCTCTCTTTCGGGTTTGGGGAAAGTATGGAATCAGCATCGGGAAAATGTAGTGATTATCGCGATCGCGGCGATCGTAGCGCTATTGGTACGGACGGCGATCGCCGAACCCCGCTTTATTCCGTCAGATTCTATGTTTCCTACCTTAGCAGTCGGCGATCGCCTAGTGATTGAAAAGGTTTCCTATCATTTCCATCCCCCTGAAACGGGTGATATCGTTGTTTTTGAACCCCCACCCCAACTCCAAGCTCAAGGATATCGCAAAGATCAAGCCTTTATTAAACGAGTCATTGGTCAACCGGGGCAAACTGTCGAAGTTTCTGGAGGTAAAGTGTATCTGAACGATCGACCGATTCAAGAAGATTATATTGCTGAACCGCCAGAATATCACTGGGGGCCAGAACTTGTTCCCGAGGGGCGATTATTTGTTATGGGAGACAACCGCAACGATAGTAATGATTCCCATATTTGGAAGTTCTTACCCCAGAAAAATATTATAGGTCGCGCTGTTGTTCGCTTTTGGCCTCTCGATCGTCTAGAAATTATTCGTCATTGATTGGCTTAGACACAATGAAGCGTAAATAGGGGAGCAAGGCCATAATTTGCTCTCCAGATAAACTGAGGCGACGTTGAAAATCGACCCAATCTTGATAGTCTCCCTGATGCTCCCTCTGGGTAATCATTGCTTCAGCTAGGGAGCGATCGATGACCGGAATTTGTACAAGTTCTGATAAAGACGCTTGATTCACATTTAACTCTAGGCTGCGATCGTAATAACAAAACTGTAAAATCGGCTCAATTGGACGCAATCGTTTTACGGGTAAAGCTAGGGCTGCAGCAATATCTTCTAAACGGTAGAATTGTACTCCTGTTTGAGTGAGATGAACGAGCGATCGCGCTTGATGAATCGATAAAAGAGGTAACCGTAACCAATCATCTACCGTGGCTTGATTGACATCAATTTTGACCCCAAATTGAGCCGCTAAAGCGATTTCTTCTAAGGATTGAAACCGATAATAGGGATCGAGAAGCCGAGTCCGGGTAGGATTAGATAATATAGCTCGTAATTGATTTTTCAGTATCTGAATGACTCGATTTAACTCAGCCATAACTTGATACATTTAACCTCTGCATATTTAATATACAGCACTTGGCGATTTTAAAGGAAAAGCGGTATTACCCATTATCGAGGTTCCAATTACCTATTACCCATTACCAGCGTGCAGCGCTAGAATTAACATAGCTCTTGTCGCCTATCCAGGAGATTCAATTATGTCATGCATGAGCGTAAAAGACCTTGAAAAAGTACAGGCTATTCTCGAGGCATCTGGCCAAGATTACCGCGTAGAACTTGAAGATGGAAAAATTATTGTTATGGGGCCTTCAGATATTGTTTCTAGTGAAATAACTGTTCTGTTGTCTAGTTTACTCGCAATTTGGGTTTATCCTCGACGTTTAGGACGAGTCTTTGATTCCTCTGGTGGCTTCATCTTACCCAATAGGGACCTCAAAGCACCGGATGTTTCGTTTGTACGTGCTGCACGACTGAAAACAACCCCTCGTTATTTCGGCGATCTGGTTCCCGATTTAGTGGTTGAAATTAAATCTCAAAGCGATCGCATAAAATCACTCGAAGACAAAGTTAAATTATTCCTCAGTCTCGGTAGTTTGGTTGGTCTCCTGATCGATCCCGATCGGCAAACAGTAACCCTTTATCGCGCGAATGCTGAACCCATTATTTTACGAGATAAACAAGAGCTAACGATTCCCGAACTTTTACCAGGTTGGTCAATAAAAATTAACGAAATTTGGCCGCCTGTATTTACCGATGAAGAGAGCAGCGATTGCCTGTAGAAATCCGTGATTAATGCAACATCGCTCCCTAGTAAAATACATTACTACGATCAACAGAGTGAACCAATATGAGCCAGATGAAGGACAGTAGCATGGGAAAAGTATTCACCAACCTAACCGTTACCAATCGCGCCGATGAGATTTTAGCAGAAGCTAGGGTAATTGCTGAAGATCAAATCCGCTCAATCACTCTAAAAGACGTATTAGTTGACACTGGTGCGACGACCTTATGCTTGCCAGAAGAGGCGATCGCTCAACTCGGACTCAAACTTCTGCGAGAAGTCGATGTAGCAACAGCGATGGGAATCGGTAAAGCTGGGATTTTCCGGGATGCTACCTTATCAATTGGCGATCGCCAAGGAACCTTTGAGTGTTTAGCATTACCAGGAGGTCGAGACCCTCTTTTAGGTGTTATTCCCTTGGAATTGTTAGGCTTAGAAATAGACTTAAATAATCGTACTCTAAAACCTTTACCGATTACTCCAACAGAAACTTATCTAACTATTTTGTAATATAGCGCTTTGCGCTAGGGAATAGGGAATAGGCTTTTGGTACATAGCTTTGAGGATTCAACACTGTCCCTCATAACAGCGCAAAGCGCTGTAAGCCATACCCATTTTTAATTTTTAATTGATATAGCGATCGCCTGCAAGTTTACCCTACAAGCGATCTCCATACCCTAAAGTGTCTAAATAGGACAACTTAAGCCCCCGGATTTTTTGCTAAAGCGAGCATTTTCTCGATAATCTACAGGGCAGTCAATCACAGCAGGAACGTCTTGTTCTAACGCTTCTTTGAGGATGGGCAATAAGTTTTCCGAAGCGTCTACTCGGTATCCTTTTAATCCCATACTTTCCGCCAATTTAACGAAGTCAGGGTTAGTAAATTTAATGAAGGCAGATTCACCATATTGGTCTTCCTGTTTCCATTCGATTAGCCCATAACCGCCATCATTAAAGATGATAGTCACAAAGGGTGTTCCTACTCTCAGGGCGGTTTCGAGTTCTTGGCAGTTCATCATGAATCCCCCATCACCAGTAACGGCGACGACTTTGCGATCGGGATAAACCAGTTTCGCGGCGATCGCTCCTGGAATGGCAATCCCCATAGCGGCAAAACCGTTAGAAATAATACAGGTATTGGGGCGATCGCAGTGATAATGGCGAGCCATCCACATTTTGTGAGCGCCCACATCAGAAATAGCAATATCTTCTGGCTCCATCACTTGCCGCAAATCATAGATGATTTTTTGGGGTTTGACTGGGAACCCTGGATCGTTGGCATATTGTTCGTAATCTTCACGAATTTCCGAGCGCAATTGATGAATATAGGGATCGGGTTTTTCCGATCGCTCGCAGCGCCGCAGAATTTCCAAAAGCGAATCTGAAATATCTCCCACTACTTCCACTTCGGGAATATAGCTGCTATCAATTTCGGCTGGTTTTGCCCCAATATGAATGATAGGAATTTTGTTATTGGGATTCCATTTTTTCGGGGAATATTCAATCAAATCATAGCCAATGGCAATCACTAAATCGGTACGGTCAAAAGCACAACTGATAAAATCTCGTTGTTTCAATCCGGTTGTCCAAAGGGATAAGGGATGAGTATAGGGAATTGCACCTTTGCCCATAAAAGTATTAGCCACTGGAATATTCAAATGGGTGGCAAACTCCGTTAGGGCTTCATGGGCATTAGCTCGAATGGCTCCATTGCCCACTAAAATCATGGGGAATTTGGCTTTAGAAATCACTAAAGCAGCTTCGTTGAGGCTATGATAAGCCGAATAAAACTTATCTATTTTATCTCGTTTTAGGGGATCGCCTTCTGCTGGCATGTCAGCAATATTTTCGGGTAAATCAATATGAACTGCCCCCGGTTTTTCCGTTTGGGCAATTTTGAAGGCTCGGCGCACAATTTCCCTCGTATTGCTGGGGCGCACAATTTGGGTATTCCACTTGGTTACAGCAGTAAACATGGAGACCAGATCGAGATATTGATGGGATTCAATATGCATCCGGTCTGTACCCACTTGGCCGGTAATGGCGACTAGGGGCGCGCCATCAAGGTTGGCATCGGCAACCCCGGTCATTAGGTTTGTGGCTCCTGGGCCAAGGGTGGACAGACAAATGCCAGCTTTACCCGTGAGACGGCCATAAACATCGGCCATGAAGGCTGCGCCTTGTTCGTGGCGGGTGGTAATAAATTGAATGGAGGATTTAGTCAGTGCTTTTAACACTGCCATATTTTCTTCTCCAGGAAGTCCAAAGATGTATTTAACGCCTTCGTTTTCTAAACAACGGATTAGTAATTCTGCGGTATTCATGGGAATGGGATGGGGGATGAGGGGATAGGGAGATAGGGAGGATGGAGAGGATAGGGAGATGGGGGGATAGGGGGATAGGGAGATCGGGAGGATGGGGAGATAAGGAAAACACGGTTTTTCCTATTCCCTATTCCCTATTCCCTATTACCTTGCCCTTATTTGATCCAAACGGTTTTGAGGTTGACAAATTCTCGGATGCCTTCGACGCTTAGTTCTCGGCCGTAGCCCGATCGCTTGATACCCCCGAAGGGGAGACGAGGATTAGATTTGACCATGCCATTGATGAAGACAGCTCCAGCTTCTAGGTCGCGAATTAGGCGATCGCGCTCTTGTTGATTATTTGTCCAAGCGCTGGCTCCTAGTCCTAGGGAGGTGGAGTTAGCCAGGGTAATGGCTTCGTCAATATCTTTGACTCGGAACAGTAAGGCAACGGGGCCGAAAAATTCCTCGGTATCTGCGGGAGTTCCGGGGGGAATGTTGGCTAAAATGGTGGGCGGGTAGTAGTTCCCGGGGCGATCTCTCTTGGGTTGACCGCCAATCAGAACGTCTGCACCTTGACTGACGCAGGCTTGCACGAGCCGATCGAGTTCTGTGAGGATGCTGGGAGTCGCTAAGGGGCCGATATCATTCGCCTCGTCCATGGGGTCACCGATCTTCAGTTGTCGGTATTGTTCTAACAAGGCATTTTGGAAGCGATCGGCGATCGCCTCAAGCAGAATAAACCGTTTAGCCGCAATGCAAGATTGGCCGTTATTTTGCAGTCTAGCCGTCACAGCCGTAGCGACAGCCGCCTCAAGATCGGCGCTCTCTAAAACAATAAAGGGGTCAGTTCCACCCAGTTCCAGGACCGTTTTTTTAATGTGTTTTCCTGCAATGGAGGCTAAACTCGCTCCAGCCAGTTCTGAGCCGGTTAAGGTCGCGGCTTTTACCCGGTCATCGGCAACAATTTGGGCGACTTTATCTGCTCCAACCAGCAAAGTTTGGAACGCTCCTGGAGGAAAACCCCCTTGGGTAAAAATCTCTTCCAGGGCGATCGCGCATTGGGGCACATTGGAGGCATGTTTGAGCAGTCCCACATTACCAGCCATGAGTGCGGGAGCCGCAAAGCGGAACACTTGCCAGAAGGGAAAATTCCAAGGCATCACTGCTAGAATGGCTCCCAAGGGATGGTAAGCGACAAAGCTTTGACTCGCATCGGTTTCGGTATAGGTGGGACTGAGGAAATCTTCAGCGTTCTCAGCATAGTAGCGACAAACCAAGGCACATTTTTTCACTTCGGCGATCGCTTGCTTAATGGGTTTCCCCATTTCTGTAGTAACAATTTTGCCAAACTTTTCCGCGTCTGCTTCCACAATATCGGCTGTTTGCTTGAGCCAAGTCGCTCTTTGGGCAAAGGAAGTCTGACGATACTCTAAAAAGGCTTGTTGTGCTAAAGCCAATTTCTGCTCTAGTTCAGCATCTGTGAGCGCACAAAAGGTTTCGCAAGGTTCTCCCGTTGCTGGGTTAACAGTGGCAATGCCCATGCAGGTTCTCCGTCCAGTGTATCATTTGCGAAAAAAGCCCTTTGCCGGATAGGAGACAGGTCTTTCTAGCAAAAGACTTTTACTGATTGTCTTCATTTAAATTTTAGATACAATAGAGGATTACAAGATTTAAACTCTACAATTTGTAGCACTTGTCGAGTGTAGTTACTGCATGAGAGCTTAAGAAATATGTCTTATCGCCCTACTTCAATGTCATCCGATATAGTATCACTATTTGACCATTTATGAATATTGATGAACTCAATCAAGTTCAGGAACTTGTGCGGCAATTTCCTGACCAATTTCTAGGGAAGCTGTCGCAGCCGGAGAAGGGGCATTACAAACATGCATTTTCCGGTTATCCTGGACAATCAAAAAATCATCCACCAGTCCCCCATCAGGTTTCAAAGCTTGAGCGCGAACCCCAGCATGGGTAGGAATTACATCTTCAGCTTGCACTTCGGGAATCAATTGTTGCAGACTATGGACAAAAGCCGTCTTACTAAAGGAACGGATAATTTCTTTAACCCCTTCTTTGCCATGTTGAGCGGCGAGTTTCCACAGTCCAGGATAGATTAGCATTTCAGCCACATCAGCCAGATTGATATCCGTTTTTCGATAGCCTTCCCGTTTTAAACTTAACACCGCATTGGGGCCGGCATGGACAGAGCCATCAATCATGCGAGTAAAGTGAACGCCTAAAAAGGGGAATTGTGGATTGGGAACTGGGTAAATGAGATTTTTGACCAAAGAGCGTTTTTCCGGCTTTAATTCGTAATATTCACCGCGAAACGGAATAATTTTGGCTTGGGGTTGCATCCCACTCATCTGGGTGAGGCGATCGCTAAATAACCCCCCACAATTAATCACAAATTTGCCTTCAATTTCCCCTTTAGAGGTATCTAAAATAATGCTTTCTCTCCTGTCTTGCCAGTTTGCCACCTTGGTATTCAGGTGGAGATCCCCCCCAGATTGGGTAATCAAATGGGCATATTTTTCACAAACTTGGCGATAGTCAACAATGCCGGTTGATTTGACCTTAATTCCGGCTAAACAGCGCACATGGGGTTCAATTTCCCGCACTTCTTCTGCCGTGATTTTCGCCACTTCTAACCCATTGTCCAACCCGCGCTGATAGAGCTTTTCTAATTGGGGGTACTGCTCTTGTGCTGTAGCAACAATCACTTTACCGCAAACCTCATGGGGGATATCATGCTGTTGGCAAAACTCCACCATGGATTTTGCTCCGGCACGGCTAAACCGCGCTTTCAAGCTTCCCGGTTTATAATAGATTCCCGAATGAATAACCCCACTATTATTCCCGGTTTGATGGAAAGCTAATTGAGGCTCCTTTTCTAATACCGCTATTTGGGCATTCGGAAAACGATTGTTCAATGCCATCGCTGTGGCTAAACCAACAATTCCGCCACCAATGATTGTGAAATCATACATCATGGATCTCCTCTATCCCTAGCAAACATCTAAGGATTTCATATCACATCCGCGTGTCTAAAGTCTCCTACTATTCCCCCATCTCCCGATCGCCAGTACAATAAAGAAATAAGCTTGTCAACTTTTTCAAAACCGTTCCCATGAATAGTGCCTTCCTGAACCGTCTACACAGTCCAGAACGTCCCGTCATCGTGTTTGATGGCGCGATGGGAACCAATCTCCAAGTCCAAAACTTAACCGCAGATGACTTTGGAGGCCCAGAATATGAAGGATGTAATGAATATTTAATCAAAACTAAGCCAGAGGCGATCGCCAAAGTTCACCGTGATTTCCTCAGTGCCGGATGCGATGTCATCGAAACCGATACCTTTGGAGCAGCCTCCATTGTCCTCGCTGAATATGACCTAGCAGACCAAGCCTACGAACTCAATAAAGCCGCCGCAGAACTGGCTAAAAGCATCACAGCGGAATTCTCTACCCCAGAAAAACCCCGATTCGTAGCAGGTTCCATGGGGCCGACAACCAAACTCCCTACATTAGGTCATATTGATTTTGATACCTTAGAAGCCGCCTTTATCGAACAAGCCGAAGGCTTATATGATGGGGGAGTAGACCTCTTTATTATTGAAACGTGTCAAGACGTTCTGCAAATAAAAGCCGCCTTAAATGCTGTAGAAACTGTTTTTGAACGTAGAGGAGAACGTCGCCCAATCATGGTTTCCATCACCATGGAAGTCATGGGAACCATGTTAGTCGGTTCCGAAATTGGTGCAGCTCTCACTATTCTCGAACCCTACAAGATTGATATTTTAGGCTTAAACTGCGCTACCGGCCCCGATCGCATGGCCGATCATATTAAATATCTCTGCGAACATTCTCCCTTCGTCGTTTCCTGCATTCCCAACGCCGGACTCCCCGAAAATGTCGGCGGTCATGCCCATTATAAACTCACCCCCATGGAACTACGCATGGCCCTCAATCGGTTTGTTGAAGATTGGGGCGTGCAAGTGATTGGTGGATGTTGTGGAACCCGTCCCGATCATATTCAACAGTTAGCCGAAATTGCGAGTACCCTAAAACCCAAAGAACGCCATCCCGTCTTTGAACCCTCAGCCGCTTCCATTTATAGTCCCCAACCCTACGAGCAAGAGAATTCCTTCCTCATTGTCGGCGAGAGACTCAACGCCAGTGGCTCCAAAAAATGCCGTACCTTGCTTAATAATGAAGATTGGGATGGTTTGGTTTCTTTAGGTAAAGCCCAAGTCAAAGAAGGGGCCCATATTTTAGATGTCAACGTCGATTATGTAGGTCGAGATGGGGTGCGCGATATGAACGAACTCGCCTCCCGTTTGGTCAACAATAATACCCTGCCCTTAATGTTAGATTCTACTGAGTGGGAAAAAATGGAAGCGGGGTTAAAAGTTGCTGGCGGAAAATGTATCCTCAATTCCACCAACTATGAAGATGGAGAACCCCGGTTTTTGAAAGTCTTAGAACTGGCGAAAAAATACGGCGCTGGGGTTGTGGTGGGAACCATTGATGAGGATGGCATGGCACGAACAGCGGATAAGAAGTTTGAAATTGCTAAACGGGCTTACGATCAAGCCGTTGAGTATGGGATTCCCGCCCACGAAATCTTCTTTGATACTCTCGCCTTACCTGTTTCCACTGGAATCGAAGAAGACCGAGAAAACGGGAAAGCAACCATAGAATCGATTCGCCGGATTCGGGAAGAATTACCTGGATGTCATATTTTACTCGGTGTTTCCAATATCTCCTTCGGCTTAAACGCCGCCTCCCGGATTGTTCTCAACTCCATGTTCTTGCATGAAGCCATGCAAGTGGGATTAGATAGCGCCATTGTCAGCGCCAGCAAGATTTTACCCCTGGCGAAAATTGAACCAGAACATCAAGAAGTTTGTCGCAAACTAATCTATGACCAACGGGAATTTGATGGTGATATTTGTACCTACGATCCCCTGGCTGAACTGACCAAAATCTTTGCCGGGAAAAAGGCGAAGCGCGATCGCTCTGTGGATCAAAATCTGCCCATTGAAGAGCGCCTGAAAAACCATATCATCGATGGCGAGCGTATTGGTTTAGAAGATTCTTTGAAAAAGGCTTTAGAACAGTATCCGCCCCTGGAAATTATCAACGTCTTTCTGCTCGATGGCATGAAAGTTGTTGGGGATTTGTTCGGTTCGGGACAGATGCAACTTCCCTTTGTATTGCAATCAGCAGAAACCATGAAATCTGCGGTGGCTTTTCTAGAACCGCTCATGGACAAATCAGAATCGGGAAATAGTTCCAAAGGAATCTTTGTGATTGCCACGGTGAAAGGAGATGTCCATGATATTGGTAAGAATTTGGTGGATATCATTCTTTCTAATAACGGCTACAAAGTCGTGAATCTGGGTATTAAACAACCGGTCGATAATATTATTGATGCCTATCGCGAACATGATGCCGACTGTATCGCCATGAGTGGGTTACTGGTGAAATCGACGGCATTTATGAAAGATAATTTGGAAGCGTTTAACGAGCAAGGAATTACGGTTCCCGTGATTTTGGGGGGAGCGGCTTTAACGCCAAAATTTGTCTATCAGGATTGCCAAAATGCCTATAAAGGTCAAGTTGTTTATGGCAAAGATGCCTTTTCTGACTTGACATTTATGGACAAATTGATGCCGGCGAAAGCGGGAAATAATTGGGATGATTTCCAAGGCTTTTTGGATGAAGTTGGCAATGGAAATGGCTATGCACAAGTGGAAGAAATGGGCGAAGAAACCGCCGCAGAATCAGAACCCTCAGAACCCGAGGTGATTGATACCCGACGTTCGGAAGCCGTGGAAATTGATATTCCCCGTCCGACTCCTCCCTTCTGGGGGAGTCAGATTTTGCAACCGGAAGATATTCCTTTAGAAGAGGTCTTTTGGTATTTAGATTTGCAAGCTTTGTTTGTGGGGCAATGGCAGTTCCGCAAGCCCAAGGATAAATCTCGCGAAGAATATGACGAGTTCTTGCAAGAGAAAGTCTATCCTATCTTAGACGAGTGGAAAGAGAAGATTCTCAACGAAAATATCTTGAAGCCCCAAGCCCTTTATGGCTATTTTCCAGCTCAGTCGGAAGGCAATACGGTGTTTATTTATGATGCTGAGGAAATGAAGGGGGGAATGGCAAAAACGGTGAAACATACTTTTGAGTTTCCCCGCCAAAAACGCTCCCGTCGGTTGTGTATTGCGGATTTCTTTGCACCGAAGGAGAGCGGGGTGATGGATGTGTTCCCGATGCACGCGGTAACGGTGGGAGAAGTGGCGACGGAATATGCACAGAAGTTATTTGCGGGCGATCGCTATTCCGATTATCTTTATTTCCATGGTATGGCTGTGCAAACTGCC
>NZ_JAGHZH010000068.1:0-115159 GCF_017746885.1 Roseofilum sp. SBFL
CCATTTTTTCTGCATATCAATTCCCAAGAGTATGCATATGGGCAAAAATGAGATCGCCACACCCTGTATCACTGAGTATACCTTAGCTCTGGAAATTATTAATAATAGAAGAAACCGGAGAGTGACAGAAGAGGGGTAAATTCATTCGACAATAATCTAAACCTACAAATTAAGCTATTGCAAAACTACTGAATTTGGAGTTAATCAGATTCTGAGTGTTCTTTGGTTCTTTGTGAGATTCTATCAGCTTCTTGGTCTCCTTTGTCTGTTGTGATTAGATAAGCTATATCGCCAATACTCGGCTCTGTTCCTAATTGGCTCCATTCACGATCAATGCGATGTATAGCACTATCAATGTCTAAATCCCAGATCTTGAATTCTAGTTTCTTTTCATTGTTATACTCAAACATTCCTAGTTCCATAAATCCACTTTTTAGGTATTCCCGAACTATTTCAAGTGTGATCACTTTTCTTTCATTTTCATTGGCTTTTGGGAAAATCAAACGGACTTCAGAAATTATTTGCCACAGGCCTACATCACCGTCTGAAGCTTCAAGAATCCAATCTTCCCAAAACTCATACTGCATAAATTTATTCTTCATTAAACCACCTCGAATTCCTGCCTTTTTATTTGGAATGCCATTAATCATCATCATCTGGAAAATCATCAGATTCATTAGATGATTTTTTCTCTTTCAATTGCACCATGTTAGATGCAGCACTAATCCGTCTTAATTGTAATACAGCCCACTCAGCAACCTCTTGAACTTCTTCATCTGGATCGTCAACTGCATGGCACATCATATGGCTGACAGTGGCGATTAGTTCATACATGCGAGTAAAATCTCGAATCGCATTTTTTCTGACATCCGGATTATCATCTTGTAACGATAAAGATAAAGCTCGATTCATGGGCTTAATGGTTTTTACGCCAATTTCCGATAGAGCAGATAAAATTAAAGTCCGCTGTCCTGAATCAGAATCGAACAGTAAATTCAGCAAGGGTTGTACGGCCAAAGAATTCCCCCGTTGTCCCAATTCCCAAATGGCTTGACGGCGCTTTTGAGGATCGGCACTTTCTAAATCTTTAATTAAATCTTCAACAATTGTAAGTTTAGGTAAACGGGTGGTTTCATTAACGGGCAAAAGCTGATCGGTTTTCTCCGATGCTGAAGATTCTTCTTCAGAAGAAATGGATTCTTTTTCGAGTTCTGGATGGGCGTTTTTTTCTGGAGAAACTTGCTCAGGTTGCTCTTCAGATAAACCTTGAGATTCGGTTTCTGGATCGTGATGGGCTGATTTCCCATTGCGCAGTTTTTCTAGAGCCGCTTGAGCCAGAGAAGGCATCAGTTCAGGGGCGGAAGAATCAGCTCCTGACTGCACTGATTCTAGTTCTTCCTCGTCTTCTTGCTCTTCAAATTCCTCTTCTTCTACTCGTCGATTGAGCAGTTTTAGGAGGATAAAAACCGTTCCTCCTAAAACGGTTAAGCCTCCTAACCCCATCATCACCCAACCAATGATTCCTTGTCTCTGAGAAGGTTTTTGATCCTTCTTCTCTTTCTCTGATTCATTTTCTTCGCTTTCAGCTTTGCTAGAAGCCTGGACAATGAGGGCAGAGTCTAACTTATCCCAAGTATTTTGCCCGACTTGACCATCGGGATCTAATCCTTGTTCGTTTTGGAATGCGATCGCGGCTTCCTGGGTCGTTTGAGCAAAAATACCATCCACTTCACCTTGAAAATGACCTAAGTCTTTAAGCTGTTGCTGAAGTTGGGTAACCGCTTCTCCCTGAGCGCCCAGGACGAGAAAGGGTCTAGGGGTGCGGCTTTTTTCGGCTTCTTCTAAAGCAATTTCACTGTTATTGCGATAAAAGTTAATCCTCTCTTGAGCTTTAGCATAACAGTCATCTTCTGCGGGCACTTGAGTCATGAAGTCGGCGGCTTGTTGCCATTGCTCGGAGATTTGAGTCCATTGCCCAGCAGTGGTGGCAATTTTTCCGGCTTGATTGGCTTTCTGAGCTAATTCTAGACCCTGAGTGCAAACATTTTCAGAGGCTTGAGCCAGCAGAAGAGGTCTGTTTTCAGGGTCAGATAAGCTAGAAGTAGCGATAATTTGACCCATACCTCGACTGCGCTCGGTAACCATCCCTGGCGCGATCGCTGTGGCAGAAGTAATGATTCCTAGACTGGCAAGGGTACTAAAAATGCATAAGGGGAGGCGATAGGACATTAGGGTAAGCCGCTGCCGGAGAAGTGAGTTTATGGATCGGGATCTATGAGTCTGTGATACCTTGGATTGCTTGATCTGGCAAGGATCTGTCCTCCCTGTTTTGGGGGATTATGCCATGGGAATGGGGGTTTCAGAAGATGCTCGGAAGGGGGTTGAGCAATTTGAGGTATGGGTATGGAGGATTCTAAGGGGATTTTACCATAAGGTCGAAGGGCTTTTGGACTCTACGGTTTACAGATTATGCTCATCAATTTCGACTATCTGTGGGGCTAGGGAGGAATCTGGGTTAGGGGAAAATTTCAGGTTAAATTTGGCTGCTAGGATTTCTCGCTGATTAACCAAGTAGATGCTGATTAGGGTTAAGCCTACACCCAGCCATTGTAAGGGGCTGAGGATTTCTTCGAGGATCAGATTGCCAAACAGGAGGGCAAAGACAGGGGTGAGGAAGGTGAGGGAGCTGAGGCTCGTGAGATTTCCAGAGGAGGCAAAGTAAAAGAAGAGTCCATAGGCGATCGCGCTGCCAAAAATCGTTGAATAGGCGATCGCGATCCAATCATTGATCAATAGTCCATCCCATTGGTTAGTTTCCCAAAGTCCAGAGGCGAGCATCAGGGGAAGTCCTCCTAGGATCATATGCCAACCGGTGGCCATGACTGGGTCGGCATGACGGCTCACATAACGAATGAGAATGGTTCCCACTGCCATGGAGAGGGCAGCAAAGAGCATTAATCCTTGTCCATTCTGGAAAATTTGGGTCAAGTTGGGCATCTCTTGTACCGGAAATCCACCTAAAATCCATTCATCGGGTAATCCAATCAGACTAATGCCACTTATACCTAGGATTAAACCGAATGCCCCCCACAGACCAATCGTTTCCCCGAATAACCCGGCAGCCAGCAGCGCTACGGCTAGGGGTTGGGAGTCAATCATCACCGATCCGAGTCCCGCATTGGTTCGGACTAATCCTTGGGCAAGAAAGCCTTGGAAGAGGGTTCCATCCACAAGGGCAAAGAGACTAATCCATAACCCAGCTTTCCATCCTTGGGGTTGGGGGCGTTGAGTGAGCCAACCGGCGATCAGGATTAAAAGTCCAGCAGGAACAAGACGCATGGTAGCCACAAAGAAGGGGGTAGTGTGAGGAAGAGAACCTTTCATCGCTACCATAGCCGTTCCCCAGAAGAAGAACGGCGCAATTAAGATCACGGAGAAGAGCAAAGAGGATTGACTATTGAAGGGTTTCAGTTGCATATTTCTACAGTTGAGGGCAGCAAGCCAAGATTCTGAGTGGGCGAATGGTTAAGATACATTGTAGTCTATGTAGATTTGTGAAGCGATCGGTCAAGGGGTTGAGAACGGGTTAAGCAATAATGGGTAAGGGGGCTGGTCTGGTTCTCTGTAAACATCTAGGTTAATTATGATTTGGTTTTTTAAGTCAAAAGCACGAAAACAAATAGCTCGGATTGAAATTAATGGGGCGATCGCCTCTGCAACTCGCAAACGGGTTTTAGAAGCGCTCAAAACAGTCGAAGAGAAAAAATACCCGGCTCTGCTACTGCGGATTGATTCTCCTGGGGGAACTGTGGGGGATTCCCAGGAAATTTACGCCGCCTTAATGCGACTGCGCGAAAAGCTCAAAATCGTGGCCAGTTTTGGTAATATTTCTGCATCGGGTGGCGTGTATATCGGCATGGGAGCCGAGCATATCGTCTCGAATCCTGGAACGATCACCGGCAGTATTGGGGTGATTTTGCGGGGTAATAACTTAGAGCGCCTGTTAGAGAAAATTGGGGTCTCGTTTAAGGTCGTCAAATCTGGCCCTTACAAAGATATCTTGGCCTTTGACCGAGAATTAACCCAGGAGGAGCAAGATATTCTCCAACAGATGATTGATACGAGTTATCAGCAGTTTGTGGAAACGGTCGCCCAATCTCGGAACTTAGAGGTAGATCGGGTTAAAAGTTTTGCTGATGGTCGAATTTTCACTGGTCAACAGGCCTTAGAGTTAGGAGTGGTTGACCGACTGGGAACCGAAGAAGATGCTCGCCTCTGGTTAGCCAAATTAGTCGGTCTTGACCCCCAAAAAACCGAATGTAAAACCATTGAAGAACCCAAACCTTTATGGAGTCGCATTATTAGTGGCGATAATCAGGTAAAATCAGGATTGCCGGCTGCGATGGACTGGTTGGAGTTTGAGGCATCAACCAATGGCTTGCCCTTATGGTTATATCGACCTTGAATAGGGAGTAATTTTTTCTGTATCCAAACCAGACCAGCAATCATTACAAGCATGGAGAAGAGGAACGTGGGTTGGCAAGTCCGGGCAATTCGTGGAGCAACGACAGTAGAAGCAAATACCGTTGAGGCGATTCAGAAAGCGGTCACCGAGTTACTCGATGAGCTAGACCGAAAAAACCAGCTTTGTCCTGACCAACTGATTAGTGTTACGTTTTCAGTCACACGCGATCTTGATGCAGTGTTTCCAGCGGCGATCGCCCGTCAAAGAAAAGGATGGGATCATGTGCCATTATTGGATGTGCAACAAATGCATGTGGAAGGAGCCTTATCCCACTGTATCCGATTTCTGATTCATGCTTATTTGCCTGTGGAACATCATGTGAGCCATCCCTACTTAAGGGAAGCGAAGAAACTACGACCCGACTTAAACCCAGATCTGCGAGAGGGATTAAGCTAAAAAACTCAGAAGGCTGGACAGTAGCAACAGTCTGGAGGCTATCATGAAATTAGGTTACATAGTAGAGCAGGAGTTATGAGGACTGCTGAGATTGCTGCCAACTCTCTCCTGCGTTTGGTAAGGCTTTCCACTAGAACTGTTCCGGCCTGTAAATTATGTCCTTTGCTTCTGTATCTTTTCAATTGCCAAGTCTAGAAAGTGTACTGGATCGTCACCCTGTTGTGATTTCCCCCGATCTGAGTGTAGAGGAAGCGATCGCGTTTTGGAATAGCGAATCGCCCTATCCTTATTTTGTGGTCAGCCAAAACCAACAAGTATTAGGGGTAATAACGGTATCGGATTATCATCAGATTCGCCCCCATTGGCAACACTGGAGATCGGTGAGTGTTGAGCGAGTCATGACTCCTCAGGGTTGTAGTTTAACGTGGCAACCGGATTTAGATCTGTTGGCCGTCACGAAACTGATGGTTGAGCAGCAGATTGAGTATTTGCCCATACTCGATCTCCAACAGAATATCATGGGCGTAGTCTGTGCCCACGATCTGCAAAAAAGACTACAAGATTTAGATGCGATCTCTGTTTACTATGGCTTGGCACAACTTCAAGCAACACACCAAAAATCTGACGATCGCCACAATATTGGTTTTCAGACCCTTCTGGATCGCACAGTTACAGAAATTCATCAGGGTTTAAAGTGCGATCGAGTCTTAATTTATCGTTTTGAACCGGATGGCAGTGGTACGGTAATTGCAGAATCTGTATATCCCTTATGCAAGTCTTTGCTAGGTATAAAGATTTATGATTCTCATTTTGGTGAAGATCTGTTTAAAGCCTACATCAATGGCCGAACTCAAGTTACCCACGATATTGAATCAGGAGGCTTAACCCCTTGTCATGTGGAATTCTTACGGCAAATTCAGGTCAAGGCAAATTTGGTGGTTCCCATTCTCCAAGAGAATCATCTCTGGGGATTGCTAACCGCACAACAGGCGATCGCCCCTCGGCATTGGTCTAGAAACGATGAAGCCTTTCTTAAACAGCAAGCGGATCAATTGGCAATCCGCCTCAAACAAAGCTTACCGTTCCAAGATTTACCGACCCAACTGAGGGAACATCAATGGATGCACTATACCTTGGAACAAGAGAAGAACTTTACCCACGCCATTCTCAATGCGGTTGATGCGTTAGTGGTGGTTGTTAATCGACAGGGTGAAATTATTTACTTTAATAATGCCTGCCAACGTTTAAGTGGTGTTCTGGAAAAACAAGCTCAAGGTCAGCGATTTTGGGAATTTCTGATTCCCGTAGCCGAACAACCTCAGATTAAACAGGCGATCGGGCAAGCACTCCAGGGGGAATCGACTGGGGCTTATCAATGCCACTGGGTGATTCAAGGTAGTACAAAACGCCGTATTGAGTGGTCAAACCAGAGTTTTGGCAACCTAGGGATCGTTACCCATGCGATCGTCACTGGAATAGATTTAAGCCGACGACAGGAAGCTCAAATACAACTTCGGTTTCGCGATCGCCAACAACAAACTTTAACCTATTTAAGCCAGTATGCGATCGCTGCTACAGACCGACAGAGTCTGATGAACGAAATTGTACAGCAGGTTGCCAAAACCCTAAGTGTTGACTATGTAGAAATTCTGGAATTATTGCCCAATCAAGCGGCATTTCAAATGCAAGCTGCCCATGGATTTACCTCTGTTCATTATCAGAATCTTCAGCATTCTATTGAACAACTGACACTCAGTGCCACGAAAAATACACAACTGGGGTATACCTTATGGTCTGGTCAATCTGTCGTTGTGGACGACCTACAAATAGAAACTCGCTTTCGAGGATCGGTGTTACACAATCAAGGTAGAGTTATCAGTAGCATAACAACCATCATTCCCGGTGTAAAACAACCCTTTGGAGTACTGGGGGTCTATAGCAGGGAGCATCGTCATTTTAATCCTGATGAAGTGCAATTTTTGGAGGCGATCGCCCATTTATTCGCTTCTTTCCTGGAACAACACCGACTCACTGAAGAATTAAACCAATTTTTTAACCTTTCCCTCGATCTGTTTTGTATTATTACTTTTGACGGTTCTTTTAAACGGATCAATCCCCGTTTTCAAGGACTCTTAGGATATAGTCCACACCAACTGCAATCGAGGAGCTTATTTGACTTCATCCATCCCGATGATTTAGCCGCCACCCAAGCTCAAGTGAAACAACTTGCCTCTAGAGTCCCCACCGTTAATTTTGAACATCGGTATCGCTGTCAGGATGGTTCCTATCGATGGATTGCTTGGACGGCTATGCCAACGGATGAATCTTATTTTTACGCTGTTGGTCGAGATATCACAGAGCGGCGAGAAATAGAAATAGCCTTAAAAGAGAGTCAAAAACGCTATGTGACTTTAGCCACTGCTTCTCCTGTGGGGATCTTTCAAACGGATAATCAAGGTTTGTGTTTATACGTCAATCAGTGCTGGTGTAATATGACCGGTCTATCAGCGCAAGAAGCAATGATGGAGGGTTGGTCGCAAACTTTGCATCCCGAAGATTTAGAGTGGGTACTTCGGGAGTGGAATGAAGCTGTCGAGGAGCATCGCACCTTTTCTTCTGAGTATCGGTTTCAACATCGAGATGGCACAGTGGTTTGGGTCATGGGTCAGGCGGTTGCTGATCTAGATGAGGAAGGAAATATTGTAGGGTATGTGGGCAGTATTACTGATATTAGCGATCGCAAGCAAGCCGAAGAAGCTCTTAAATATCTCAATCAAACCCTAGAAGATCAAGTGGCTCAACGCACGGCTGATTTAGAAACCGCCAATGAAGCCCTCCGTTATGCCGAAGAACGGTTTAGAATTGCCCTAAAAAATTCCCCCATTATCGTTTTTAACCAAGATTTAGATCTGCGATATACCTGGATTTATAATCCCGCTCTCGGTTATACCGCAGAAGCAGTAATTGGAAAGTCTGATCGAGATTTGTTTGCTCCAGAAGATGCCCAAAAATTAGAACGAATCAAACAACAAGCCTTAGATTCTCAGAGCAGTGTGCGAGAAGAGGTCATGCTTGCCGATCGTGGGAATTTGAAGTGCTACGATATAACCGTTGACCCCTTATTAAATTTAGAGAACCAAGTTATTGGAATTACTTGCGCAGCCTTAGATATTACCCACCGTAAAAAAGCCGAATTAGCTCTGCAAGAGAACGAGCGATTTATTCAACGTATTGCTGATGCCAGTCCGAATATTCTCTATATTTATGACTTAGAACAACACAAGACTGTTTATAGTAACAAAGATATTGCCTTGGTATTAGGGTATACTCCCCGTGAGATTCAGGAGATGGGCAATATTGTCTGTGAAGACTTCCTGCATCCAGAAGATCGACCTAAACTAGTCCAATGGCAGGAAGAATTAGTCGATGCAAATAATACAGACATTTGGGAGATCGAATACCGAATGCGCGATCGCAATGGAGAATGGCATTGGTTCGTAAGTCGAGATACGATTTTTACTCGAAATGCCCAGGGAAAACCAATACAGCTTTTGGGGGCGGCTTCTGATATTACGGAACGCAAGCAAGTTGAAGAGCAGTTACGCTTGAGTGAACGAGCGATCGCTGCTAGTAGTAATGGTATCGTTATTATCGATGCTCAACAGCCCGATTTTCCCGTGATTTCAGTTAATCCTGCTTTTGAGCGAGTCACCGGATATTGTGCACAAGATATAATCGGTAAGAATTGCCGAATTCTACAAGGGACAGATCGTCAGCAAGAGGGACTTGCAACGATTCGTAAAGCATTAAAAAACGAAGAAAGCTGTACGGTTGTATTACGAAACTATCGCAAAAATGGAACCTTGTTTTGGAATCGAACAACCATTTCTCCAATTCATGACGATCGGGGTATTTTAACTCACTATCTAGGCATTCAAAATAATATCACTGAAATCAAAGTTGCTGAAGAACATTTACTGGCTAAAGTTAAACGTGAAGAGCTGTTTGGCATGATTACTCAACGAATTCGAGAATCCTTGGATTTGCAAGAAATTCTGACAACTACAGTCCAAGAAGTCAAAAAACTTTTACTCTCCGATCGCGTATTAGTCTATCGGGTTTTACCTAATTATACAGGGCAAGTAATTGCTGAAGCTGTTAATCCAGGTTGGACTGGAACCTTAGATAAAAAATTCCCAGAAGAGACTTTTCCTCGAGAATGCTACGATCAATATATTGCCGGCAAAACCTATGCCACATCCGACATTACTCAAACAGATATTCGTCCTTGCTTGGTTGAGTTTTTACAAGAATTTCAAGTCAAAAGTAAAATCGTAGTTCCCATCATTCAAAATAATTTACTTTGGGGATTGTTGATTGTCCATCAATGCGATCGAGTCAGAGACTGGAAAGAGGAAGAAATTGAGGTATTAAAACAGATTGCTTCCCAATTAGCGATCGCTATCCAACAATCAGAATTTTATCAACAACTGCAAAGAGAGCTTAAAGAACGAATTGTTGCTGAAACAGCTTTATTGATGAGCCAAGAAAGGATTCAATATTTACTCTCTTCTAGTCCTGGTATTTTATATAGTTTGCGGGCAAACAATAGCTTTGAATTTACATTTGTGAGTGACAATGCCTATGATGTCATTGGCTATGAATTATTAGAAATGTTTGAGAAAAACTTTTGGTGGACTCATCTGCATCCAGAAGATCAAGACAAAATCAGTCAGCATGGCTTAAAAAGTTTATTTGACCAGGGTTTTTATAGCCATGAATACCGTTTTTTACATAAAGACGGGAGATATATTTGGATTTACGATAAACTCAATTTAGTCCGTGATGAACAAGGCAATCCTCTAGAAATTATTGGCTATTGGATTGATATTACCGATCGCAAACGAATTGAACAAAAATTACAAGAAACAACCTCTCGCTTAACCAGTTTAATCTCTAATCTTCAACTGGGTGTTTTAGTCAAGGATGAACATCATAAAGTCGCGTTAATTAACCAAGCGTTTTGTCATCTATTCAAAACGACAAGCTGTTCTGACCGATTAATTGGGCAAGAATGGGGAAATATTGGAGATGAATTTTCACATTTATTTGATCGCCCAGAAGAAATCAGTCAACACCATCAAGAAATTCTCGACCATAATAGAATAGTCACAAACCAGGAAATTCAATTGGCTGATGGTCGCATCTTAGAACAAAATTATGTTCCTATATTGATTGACTCTATTGATCGCGGACATCTATGGATGTATCGAGATATTAGCGATCGCAAACAAGCTGAAAGTCGATTGGTGACTTCTTTAAAAGAAAAAGAAATTCTCTTAAAAGAAATACATCATCGAGTTAAAAACAATTTATTGGTCGTTTCTAATTTATTGGAATTTCAAGCGGATTATGTCAGCGATCCTACTTTAATTAAAGTCTTGGAAGATAGTCGAAATCGTATTTATTCCATGGCTCTGATTCATGAAAAGCTCTATCGATCGATGACCCTAGATACGATTAATTTTGGTGAATATTTGGAAGATTTAGTCCCCAATTTGTTTGAATCTTATAATGTAGAAGAGAATAAGGTTAGATTTTACTTAGATATCGAACCCGTTCTATTAAATATAGAAACGGCTCATCCCTGTGGCTTAATTGTGAATGAATTATTATCCAATACCTTGAAACATGCTTTTCCTGAAGGAACACAAGGAAAAGTGGAGGTGATCATGTATCAGCAAGATAACAATCAAATTGTGGTCAAAGTAGCAGATAATGGAATGGGTTTCCCAGAAGACTTAGATTTTCGCAACGTTGATTCTTTGGGCATGGAGTTGGTTTGTACCCTAACAGAACAGTTAGAGGGTGAAATTACATTATTGAGAGACCATGGCACAACATTTGAATTACGATTTTCAGAGTTAAAGTATCGTCAGAGGGTATAATTATGTCTCCTGTCAAGATTTTAATTGTTGAGGATGAGTTACTGATTGCCAAAGGATTAGCCCGTAAGTTAGAGAAGTTAGGCTATGAAGTAGTGGGAATTGTCTCTTCTGGAAAAGCAGCTCTCAACAAAATTAGAGAGATTATTCCCGATTTGATTTTAATGGATATTGTGATTAAAGGAGATATAGATGGCATTGAAACCACAGAAAAAATTAGAAAGCAATATAATATTCCAGTTATCTATGTAACGGCTTATGCTGATGATGAAACTTTATCCCGTGCTGAAAAAACGGGATCTTATGGCTATTTACTCAAACCCTTTAAAGAAAGGGAAATTCATGCCACGATTAAAATGGCGTTAAAAAAATATCAGGAAAGCTTAAGTATAGAATCTTCATTAGCTCAGGCAAAATCTAACAATCAAGAAAAAACAGAATATATCTCGATCGCGTCCCATGATTTAAAAACGCCTTTAACCGCGATTCAAATGTCGGCAGGAATGCTACAACGTTATGGCAATAAGCTAACGGAAGAGAAAAAAGAGAAGCACTTAAAACGTATTCAAACTGCAGCGCAACATATGCATCAGTTATTGGAAGATATTCTCACGTTAAGTCGGACTGAATTTGGAAAGTTAGAGTTTAATCCGGAACAGATGAATGTAGTCGAGTTTTGTGAAGAGATTATTGAAGAAATTAAAGTGATTGCCTCGTCTAAACATAATTTAGAGCTTACTCTTTATGGAGAAAACCGGATTATTAATCTTGATGCAATGATTCTACGTCATGTTCTCTCGAATTTGCTCTCGAATGCCATCAAATATTCCCCAAATGGAGGAATTGTTAAGCTTGATATTACCCAAACTGAAGCTGAGATTAGGCTTGCAGTTCGAGACCAAGGAATTGGGTTACCTCTAGACTATCGCCAAAAACTGTTTCAACGCTTTGAACGAGGCGCAAATGTGGGAAAAATACCCGGAACTGGCTTAGGACTGTCGATTGTGAAACGCTTAATTGATCTCCATGGAGGTGAAATCATGGTAGAAAGTGAACAAGGAAAGGGAAGTGCTTTTACAGTTACCTTCCCCTGTGTTTTCTAGTCGGGTTAGTCATAGATGGAACTAGGACAGACGAGGAGTTGAAGACCCTGGTTAAAGGTTAGTTTATAGATAGATTAAGTATAAAATAATTGACCTAGATCTAATCCTTGATGATTCGAGAACAATACCGATCGCTCACTACGCGGCTATAAGTATGTAAAGAAGGTTTGTCGATATAGCGCGGATTGGGTTGAATGACAGACTCTAACTGCTTGCAAACCTTTTGATGACTTCCTACGCGATCGTATCCCCAGCTATAGATAATGGTATGCTCGCTAGGGGGTTGTGCTTGGACAGGATTTGAGACGAGGGTAGTACAGAGAATTAGGGTAAAGGCTCCCAGGAATAAGATCGCGAACTTCAACATCGGGCAACTCTCGTGATTTGGTAATTAGATGGTGTTACTTCGATCATAGAAGCTGTAACCCAACTTTGAAATGAGTTAAATCACACAACTGTCAGTTTTAAAATGCACCTTGGAGATAGTCTATAATCATAAACTGCTGATGGTTATAGGTGAGTGGTGGGGCGATCGCCCGAACATCTGAACACGTACCCACTCTCTGATAATAGACCAACGCCACATCAAAACGACATCCCCATTCACCAAACTCAGGTGACTCAGCTAGAAAGAGTTCCGCAGCACAGCGCAATTTCTCCTGTTTCCTAGAAGAAATTGCACCTAATCCATTCTGATCCCAATTGCCAGCACTGCGGGTTTTCACCTCCACAAAAACCAACTCTTCCTGCCATTGGACAATCAGATCTAACTCTCCCCAACGACAATGCCACCGACGATGCAAAATCATTGCACCTTGCTGTTGCAACCATTGAGCAACGGTCTCTTCTCCTTGTATTCCCGGATTGAGCCTCATGTCAGTCCACCCTCTTTTCAGCCTCCACCTTCCCATAGGATGATGATATCGCTGTTGAATACCTAAACTGACTATTCCCATGACCGTCAAAAAAATTCCTACTTATCTGATCGGGTTATTGAGTGTATGCCTAATCCTTGGGCTGAACCTGACTGGAAGCATCGGCAACCTATCCCCGGCGTTTGCCCAAAACTATGAAAAAGTAGACCTGAAAGGCGCTGATTTTTCGGGGAAAGATCTCATAGAAGCCCAATTCGATCAAGCTGATCTGACCGAAAGTAGCTTTGTGGGAGCAGACTTGCGAGGAGCAAGTTTATTTGGAGCCAAATTAATTAGAGCGAATTTAGAAGGAGCCGATCTGAGATATTCCACTATTGGAGAAGCCAATTTTAGAAAGGCGAATTTGAAAGATGTTCTCTTTGAAGGGGCTTTTGCCCAACTGGCCAGCTTTAGAGATGCTAATATCGAGGGAGCAGATTTTACTGATGTGATTCTCCGAGATGATGCTCAGGAATATTTATGTGCGATCGCCAAAGGAACCAACCCCATCACCGGAGAAAACACCCGCGATACCCTTTACTGTGATTAACTTCACCCATTCTCTCCTGCCCGAGTAGGGCAGGCTCAGACTTTTCTCGGTTTCGCAAAATCCCTGCTTCCTAAGTTCGGTTCACCTCCAATGGCTTTTTTGAGTCCTCGTTTACAGTAAAAACAGTCAACAGAAGTCACTCTCTCATTGAGTCAAAAACTATGAATCCTAACATACCCTCCCAACATTCCGATCTCTTCGAGCAATTGGCTAATGACAACAACGTCCTAGGTCAATATCTGCATTCCCTAGACCCTGAAGCTGTTAATCATCTCTCGCAACCCTCTAAAGAAGCCCTCAGCGTCATGGAACACAATATTGTGGGATTGCTGGGACATTTGCCTCCAGACCATTTCGGAGTGACCATCACCACCAGTCGGGAACAGTTAGGCCGTTTGTTAGCTTCGGCAATGATGACGGGCTATTTTCTGCATAAAGCGGAAACTCGCATGGGATTGGAAGAGCATCTGGCAAACTTGAGCGACGAAGAGTAATCCAACTCAGTGATGAGGACCGTTTATGCCTTCCCCCTTTCCAGGGATGAACCCTTATCTGGAACATCCAGAACTTTGGCCAGGAGTCCATCACTGGCTCATTATTGAACTGGCTAGGTTTCTTTCTCCCCAACTTCGTCCTCAATATAGGGTTGCCGTTGAGGTACGCGTTTATAAAACTATTGGTCAAGAATCCCTACTGGTTAGCATTCCAGATTTAGTACAAAATTCACAGACGACAATTAAACAGCCAACCAGCAATGTTGCAGTTGCACGATCTCCAACTCAACCCCAGGCTGTAGAAGTTCCACTTCCGGTAACTGTTAGACAAGGTTATTTGGAAGTGCGAGAGGTTATTACCAAGGAAGTAGTAACCTCTATTGAAATTATCTCTCCCATTAATAAACGTTTCAGGATTGAAACGCGCAAGCAATATGAGGATAAGCGCAATAAAGTTTTAGGAAGTTCTACTCATTTAGTAGAACTTGATTTACTGCGTAAGGGACAACCGATGCCAATGTATACCAGCACCAGCAGTAGTCGAACAGATTACCGAATTTTGGTCAGTCGAGGAGACTGTCGTCCTCAAGCAGACTTATATGGGTTTAATTTGCAAGATGCTATCCCTTCATTTCCCTTACCGCTAAAGCCTGGGGATAGGGAACCCCTGGTGGATTTACAGTTATTATTGAATAATGTATACGACCAAGCGAGTTACGATCTAGTGGTAGATTATCGTCAAGATCCTGTACCGCCTTTGTTCTTGGACGAGGATCGCGCTTGGCTGGATAGCTGGTTAAGGGAGCAAAATCTGCGATCGCTACCCGATCTCAAGTCTGATTAGTCCATTATGATACCATGTGTTTAACCGGACTTAAAAGTGAAAACTACTATATAAAAAAATATGCTCAACCGACGAAAATTACTGGCTTATATGGCCGGGACAAGCGGCACGATACTACTGAGTCAATGTAATCGGAAAACGATCAGCCAAGCACCAGCTATGCCGAATACCCATATCAGTCAAGACGGATTTTTATCTGTGGATATGGTTGCCCAAGAAATGCCAATGCAATTCGGCAGAAATCGGCTCATGCAATGGGGATATAATGGGCAAATTCCCGGGCCAAGACTAGAAGCTAGACCTGGAGATACAATTAAAATTAATTTTCAGAATCAATTACCTCAAACGAGCAATCTTCATTATCACGGATTACATATTCCGCCCACAGGAACGGCTGATAATGTGTTTATTTCTGTTCCTCCTGGAGAACAATTCAGCTATGAATTTACGTTGCCTGAAAATCATCCGGCAGTCACCTCTTGGTATCATCCCCATTACCATGGACAAGTAGCAGAACAGGTATTTAAAGGATTAGCTGGCTTGTTGATTGTCCGGGGTGAATTAGACGAAATCCCAGAAATCAAAGCTGCTTCTGAAGATTTTTTAGTGTTGCAAGATTTTACTGCTAATCGTAATTCCAACCTCTCCCATGGTGCAATTATGTTAGGGAGAGAAGGAGAATTAGTAACGGTGAATGGGAAAATCAAGCCAGAGTTTTCTATTCCTGCCCAAGGTTTGCTGCGCTTACACTTGTTGAATGCGTCCAGTTCTCGGTTTTATCGCTTATCCTTGGATGAACATCCCTTTTATTTAATTGCTACGGATGGGGGCGCAATTTCTGAACCGGTAGAATTAACCGAATTACTATTAGCACCAGGAGAGCGAGTACAGGTTTTAATTCAAGGAGATCGACCTCCATCTCAGTATAGGCTATTAAGTCTACCCTATGACCGGGGAACTGTGGGCATGATGGGCCATATGAGATTATCGTCTAGCAGTAATCAAACTCAGGCGATCTCTACATTTAACTATACCGAACCTGTCACTCCCATTCCCCTACCCAAAACCCTGATTCCCATCCAACCCTTACCCGAACCACAAACCCTGCGCCAGTTTACCCTTAATCATGGCATGACTCCAGGAATGGGTATGGTGTTTTTGATTAATGATCGGGTCTTTAATCATCAACGTATCGATGTTAGGGTCAAATTGAATCAAATTGAAGAGTGGGAAATCATTAATCCAGGAGGAATGGATCATCCTTTTCATATTCATGTCAACTCATTCCAAGTGATCGGCCGCAATCAAACTCCTGAACCCCTTTTAGCCTGGAAAGATGTGGTTAATGTCCGTCGTGGGGAAACCGTTCGCTTGCGAATTCAGTATCAGGATTTTATCGGCAAAACCGTTTACCACTGTCATATCCTCGACCATGAAGATCAAGGTATGATGGGTATGTTAGAGATTGTTTGATAATTTAATACTCAAGTGCTTTATTTATGGAATATTCAAGGAAAGGGCAAAACTGGGTTGTTCTTATTCCCCATTCCCTAAACCGTAATCTGATATCCAACGTCTTGTAAGAGTGCTAAATCGAGAAGGGTAGGGAATTGTCTTATCCCTGAAGGAAGCAGGGGATCGAGTAAGGAGTCTCCACTGATGCCATTGGGTAAGAAATGGTCTTCAATATGGGATAAATCGTCAGCTAAGGGAACTGCTAAACCCTCAGTCATCACTAGGGCATTGGGTCCGATGAAGGTTTGACCGGATATCCATTGGTTAAAGGCTTGGGAGTTGCCTATACCCAGAATATGGCCGAGTTCATGAGTCGCAACGGTCATTAAGTCCACTTGTTCTGGCGGAATATCATTATGGGTTTGGGGTGTTGGATCGATAAACCAATTAATGCTTGAATTAAAACTGATGTGACCCGTCCAAGGCTCAAAGTTGGTACTGTTAAATCGGCGATCGAGGTCACTACCAGGAGTCCAATTGCCACTTGGCCCTGCTTGAGCAAGAATTGGGGAGGAGAGGGGAGCTGCGCCAACAAAGACGAGTACATCATCAATAGGACGGTCTAGGGTAAAGGATATGGTGCTTCGAGTGGTGGGATTTTTGATATAAATGGGGGTTCCGGGAGCTAGATCTGCAAATTCATCTAGAATATGGCGCTCCCAGAAGGAGGCAGCAGTTTCTAGGATTTGACGACAGTTCGGATCGTTGAAAAAACCACTGTGATCGAATCGATAGTCAAATTCAATGTTAAATGAGGTGGGGGTTTCGGGAGGGGCTAGGAGTAAGGGAGAATCGAATTGTGTGCTTTGGCTTAGGTTAAAGGGGAGAGCTTCACTGATAAAGTCTTCAGGGGTTAATTGATTGGGATGAATACCAGATAAAATGGCAAGGGTTTGGCCGGTGAGTAGGTCTTGAATGAGGGTTGTACCGGTGAGGTTGTCGGTTCCTAAACCAATGATTAGGCGCTCATAGTTTAAGCCGCCCGTAAGTTGCATATAATCTTGACCGTCTTCAAAATCAAGTATCCAATCTGCTTGGTTCTGGTTGGCGAGGGATGGCTGACTGAGGATAAAGAAGTCTCGATCTGCACCCCCGATGAGGAGGTCTGAACCGAGGTCTCCGGAAAGGCGATCGCTCCCCTTCTCCCCGTAAAGGGTATCATTTCCTTGACCTCCATGGAGCAGATCCGAGTCTTGTCCGCCATAAAGTAGATCTTGGCCTGTATTGGCTTTGAGAGTATCTGAGCCTTGATTTCCGGCAATCCAATCGTCTCCAGCATAAGTAATGATTTGATCCGGGTTCAGGGTTCCAATCAGAGTATCAGCGCTAGGGGTTCCGGCGATCGCCGATCCTGAAGTCAATGCAGACTCTAATGCATACTCATCTGTTGGCATAGATTTAGTATTTTTATTTACATTCTAGTATAATTTATTATGTCTTTTCAGGAAAAACTAGAAAACTTTAGATTATTTTTAGATTGGTAACGCCAAAAATATAATATAGGGCTTCTCTGTTCAATGGAGTACAGCTTAAAGCCTTAGAACCATCAATAAGGAGCTGAACAGATAGATTGCAATCCCTGATTTCATGCTTAAAGGAAAACAATGTGCTAGGCTATTTGAAAATCTTTTTGCAATTATCTATATCCATGAGCAAGGTTCTGGTGTTAAATGCCTCTTACGAACCGCTCAATATCGCTACCTGGCGACGGGCGGTTATTCTGTTGCTCAAGGGAAAAGCCGAACAAGTAGAACACAATGGTAAGTTGTTGTGCCCTGGTTTTCCCTTACCAACCGTAATTCGACTGCGGCACTATATCCAAGTTCCCTATAAAGAAATTCCCTTAACGAGACGAAATGTTTTATACAGAGACTCCCATTGCTGTCAATACTGTGGATACAAGGGAGAGGGTCTAACGCTCGATCATGTAATTCCGCGATCGCGCAAAGGAGGAGATACTTGGGAAAACTTAGTCACGGCCTGTGTTCGCTGTAATGTCAAAAAAGGAAACCGGACTCCGGAAGAAGCTTCCATGACTTTATCTCATCCCCCACGAAAGCCATACAGCAGTCTCTATTTCGAGCTGCAAAAGCATGTGACGAGCGGTACACATCAAGAATGGAAAAAATATGTGATTGGCATCTAAACCCCTGACTTCATCTTCAGGGGTTTTTTCAACACTAAATGATGGGTAATGATCGGCAAATCTCTAGGGAATATGGGGAAAAGCTCCTCAACCCAGCAGATTGGTCATTACCCATCATTTAGTGTCATAATCAAGTCCGGTTGATTGGCTATGATGCAATGCTATCACGTTGAGGAACAGGCAATGTTCTAAGAGATTTTTCTCCCCACCTTACAGCTATTCCCATTCATTTTCTGGAAGCCACTGTAAAGAATTTAGAGTTTCTTGATAATGAAAATAAACGGCTTGTCGAGGATAGGGAAGTAACCCATCTGTTCCAAACCAGCGTTGAAAAATGGCAATTTCGGCAGGTTTATCGGTTAAAAATCCTTGCATATATTTAACCAAGCTGTAATTAATCATTGATTGCCAACGAGAATTGTTTTCTGGGAGAATACAAGCATAGGATTCTAAGCTGTAAGGACGACTGGGGGTCACTCTCCAGGCTTGGGGGTCTTTGGCGGTTCTCCGGAGAGCTTCTAGGAGAACTCCATCACTCACTAGGGCATCAATGTTTCCTTGTTCTAATTGTTGCAATCCCTGGACGCGATCGCGCACCCAGATAAATTCAGCATTGGGTTGGATCTTTTGAATGATTTCAGCATTGGTGGTGTTTTCAATAATTCCTATCCGTTTGTCCTCTAAAGATTCTGGGTTTCCTATCTTAGTTTGTTGTGGAACTAAAAGCTGAGTACCTGTGCTAAAGTAGCTAATGGAAAAATCGACGATTTCATCTCGTTCCCAAGTAAAGGAGTTTGAACCACAATCGAGATCTACCTGGTTCTCTTGAATGGCTTGAAACCGATTTTGGGTATCAACTTCGACCCATTCTATCTCAATAGATTTATTCAATTCTGCTTCTAGCTCGGCTTGAATACGCTTAACTAAATCCACAGAAAATCCCATCCATTGTCCTCGATCGTTTTTGAATCCAAAGGGAATGGTATCTTGGCGAACGGCAACTCGTAAAGTTCCGCTTTGATTGACTTGTTCGAGAACATTAGCCGCCCAACTGGGATAAGCAATAGAAAGGGGAATTAAGCTCAATAGAGCGGTAGCGATCGCTAGTTTTTTCTGCATCTGAATATTTTCCTAATTTCCACTAATATGAACGACCAGTTCTCGGTGGTGACTCCGACTGCGATGTTCCCATAAGTAAATCCCCTGCCAAGTCCCTAACAGTAAGCGTCCTTGGTGAATGGGAATTTGTTCTGATGTTTTGGTTAATGCACTGCGGATATGGGCGGGCATATCATCTGGTCCTTCAGCATCATGAATATAACTTATTCCATCTTCAGGAACTAATTTGGCAAAAAAGTTAGCTAAATCTTGCAAAACATCAGGATCGGCATTTTCTTGAATGACTAAACTGGCGGAAGTATGCCTTAAAAACAGGGTACATAATCCAGTTTGAATCCCAGATTCTTTGACTACTTGTTTAATTTGAGCCGTGATAGCGGAAAAGTTCTTTCCTGTGGTTTTGATATGCAATTGGGTTTGATAATGGGTCATGGGGGAATGGGGGGATGGGGGAATGGGGGAGACACGGAGACACGGAGACACGGAGACACGGAGACACAGGGAAATGTCCTATTACTCATTACTCATTACTCCTTTGGGAAGAGAATCTTCACCGGTAATCAACCGCGCTCCTCTTCCACTGGTCAGGTAGTTCCATCCCCATTGCACCATGACGACTAATTTATTATCAAACTCGATTAAATAATAGATATGGGCGAATACCCAGGTTAACCAGGCAATAAATCCGGTGAGCTTAATCCATCCTAAGTCTACCACCGCCGCATTTTGACCAATTACGGCTAGACTTCCAACTTCGGTATAGCGGAAGGGGGAATGGGTTTGGCTGCGCAGTTCCTGTTTTATGTATTGGGCTACATATTTGCCTTGTTGCATGGCGACAGGGGCAATACCGGGTAAGGGTTGCTCTCCTTGATGGGAGAAGTTGGCTAGGTCACCAATAACAAAAATATTCGGATAACCGGGAATGCTTAGGTTCTCTTCCACCCTTACCCGACCTGCCCGATCTAGGGCAACTCCGGTTTTCTCATTGAGTACTTTCCCTAGACTCGAAGCCTTTACCCCAGCAGCCCAAAGAATGGTACGAGCGGGAATTACATTTTCTTCCTCTCCTTGGCGCACGGTTACTGAACCGTCCGTGACTTGGGTGACTAGGGTCTGAGTTTGTACCCTTACCCCTAGCTGGGTCTTCTGCTCTAATGGACAATTTTGGCGCGTAAGGGGGTAAGATACGATCTACGCCCTCTAGGAGCAAAATTTTGGCGCTGGTGGTGTCGATGTGATGAAAGTCGTTTTTGAGGACGCTATGGGCTAATTCGGCGATCGCCCCAGCTAATTCTACTCCAGTCGGACCACCACCGACAATCACAAACGTCAGCCAAGCTTTTTGTTTTTCGGGATCGGTTTCTTTTTCTGCGGCTTCAAATGCGCCATAAATGCGACGACGCATGAGCAGAGCATCTTCAATAGTTTTCAAACCAGGGGCAATATTTTGCCATTGATCGTTGCCAAAATAGTGATGCTTCACACCCGTGGCCAGAATCAGGGTATCGTAGGAGAGGGTACGGTTGTCGAGGGTAAGCTGTTGGCGATCGGGATCGATATCCTTTACCTGATCTAAAAGGACTTGGGTATTTTTATTTTGATTTAAAACCAAGCGCAGAGGGGAAGAAATATCCGCAGGAGATAAACTGCCCGTCGCCACTTGATACAGTAAGGGTTGAAATAGATGGAAATTGCGTTTATCGATTAAGGTCAGTTTAACCGGTGCTTTGCCTAGGCTTTGGGCTGCATAAAGCCCCCCAAAGCCTCCTCCAACAATCACGACATGGGGGACAGAGGGTTGGGTTTTTGCATCAACCATAGCGTTTGGGTTCTTAATGTAAGATTTCGATCCAATCTTAGTTTAGCAATGAAACATTGAATTAACTATGAATGATGCACTAAAGCCTAGAGATACCATCATCTTCTGATACTTTGGGTTATTGAGGTTGAAGATCTGGCGATCTAAATTCCCGAAATATCATGCGATCGCGACCCTGTTTTTTCGCTTCATAGAGGGCTTGATCCGCAATTTCAAATAATTCTTCTCCTGACGTTTCATGAGTGGGGATGGTTGAAGAGAGTCCCATACTCATCGTAATGAAAGGACTAACGAGCGAGGCTTGATGATCGAGGGATAAGTGACGCACATGCTCTTGGATTTCTTGAGCAACTATCCAAGCTCCAGATGCTTGAGTATTGGGCAAAATTACGACAAATTCTTCTCCTCCATATCGAGCCACTAAATCCGCTGGTCTTTTTAAAGCTTGTTTGATTGCTTCCGCTATTTTTTGTAAGCATTCATCTCCCATTTGATGCCCATAAGTATCATTATAGCGCTTAAAATAATCCACGTCACAGATAATAATGGATAGGGGCGATTTCTCCCTTGCAAGTCGATACCATTCTCGATCGAATGTTTCTTGCAAACAGCGACGGTTTGCTACTTGGGTTAAACCATCTAAATTAGCCAGTTGATTTAATTCTTGGTTTACCCGCTCTAATTCAGCAGTTCTTTCAGCTACTTTTCTCTCTAAGGTATAAGAATAGTCCCGGAGTTGTTCATAAAATAGGGCATTCTGAATTGAGGCAGCGGCTTGGGAAGCTAGAGCTGTAAATAACTTGAGGTCTTGGGCAGTATAGTCTAGGGTGCGATCGCTACTAATTTGAATGATGCCTAATTTCCCCGTTTGTGTCATTAACGGACAACACATCATAGACACAATTTCAAACTCTTGAGGAATAAATCGAGGATCTAAAGTCACCTGATTTACAATTTCCGCCTTTCCCGAATTAAAAACAGAACCATAAATTCCGATATTAGTTGGAATTTTCTTCCCTAAGATAACTTGATTTTCATCAGCTTTAGGATAAAAAGTTTGCATAGATTGTTCATAAGCATTATAAATCATGACCACTAAGGCATTACCGGGTATTTGTTTGAATGCTTCATTCGCCATGAGTTTTATTACTTCATGGACATGCAAACACGTAGATATTTTAGAGGAGATGTCATACAAAAAATTGAGTTCTTCGTATTTATCTAAAGCATCAGCCGCTAACACTTTTTTGTTGACTTCTATTTCAATTAAATAAATGACCAGTTGGGCAACCGAATTATGGATATTTTCGCTGACGACCCAACCTAAAATTTTATCTTCTACAACAATTTCATATCCTTGGGCATTGGTTAGGGTTAGCTCTCCTAAAATGGGAATTTGACGATTGTCTAAAATCCCTATTTGATGATTATCATTAATGAGCCGCTGGATGATTTTTTTTATTCTAGGCTTGAGAACAATTTTTTTAAAATTAATATTTATCATTAAAATTTACTCATTTATAAATCCAAGAATTTCTCTTGATTTAGCCAATACTTCCTTCGGACGAAAAGGTTTAGTCATATACAAATCTGCTCCTACAGCTATGCCCGTTTTTCTATCAAACTCTTGACCTTTTGCCGTCAGCATAATAATATAGATATTATCAAACTTAGAATTTTCTTTAACTTGGGCACAAACTTCTAGTCCATTCATCTTAGGCATCATCACATCTAAAAAAACCAAGTCAGGGTTTTCTTCTTCAATGACCTCCAACGCTTCTTGACCGTTTTTAGCTGTTAAGAGAATTACGTCATCTTCATCCTCCAATTTCTCAAGCGCTTGTTCCATGAGGATAAGGATATTAGGTTCATCATCAACAATTAATACTTTTTTATTCATTGAATTCCTCTATATGTGTTCTAATTACTTTTGGATCGAGGGGAAGCAACAAAGAAAACTTACTTCCTTGATTAAGGGCACTTTCAACCCAGATTTTACCCCCATGATATTCAATAATCTGTTTACAAATTGCTAATCCTAAACCTGTTCCTTTAGGTTTATTCGTTAAAATATCCCCCACTTGCTTAAACCGCTCAAATACAGTATCCTGGTTTTCTGGTGCAATACCTATACCTGTATCAATAATGGAAACCACCAGGTGGTTGTCTACAACCTCTGCTTCACAAGTAATGGTTCCTTGTTCGGTAAATTTTACAGCATTAGAGATTAAATTAATGAGGACTTGAATCAGGCGATCGGTATCAACTTCAATCACGGGTAAATCTGGATTAATTTTTTTGATTAACTGTAAATTATTACTGTTGATGAGAGAAAAAGTTACGGCAATCGCTCGATCCAAAATAACCTTCGGATTAACGGGTTGAATATTCCAGTCTACTCGACCAGATTCCATTTTGGCAATATCTAATACATCATTGATTAGGGAGGTTAACCGTTCTGCTTCGGAAATTATGATGTCAATGTTATTACTGACTGCGACAACCGATCTCTTCACTTTTCTATCCTGTTGTATAGTCGCAGGAAAAATGATTTCTTCCAGCTTCTCCTGAATCATTTCTGCAAATCCTAGGACTGAAGTTAAAGGGGTTCTTAATTCATGGGAAACTGTATTTAAGAAATCAGTTTTCATCCGATCTACTTCCCGCTCGACAGTGACATCTCGAATGAGAATCACTGAACCCATACATTGATCCCCTTCCATTCCTTCTCCTTCCTTAATAATACTGGTCGCTAAGGCTTGACCTTCACGATGATTTCCCAACTTCACATCAAGGGTAATAATTTCTTGATTTCGATTATGAATTAATGCGATCAATTCCTCTAATTCAGGGGAGAAAATCGTCCAAACATTCTGTCCTTCTAGCTGCCATCTTTCTAGGTTAAACATCGACAAAAGAGCAGGATTAAATCGGGTGACTCTCCCTTGGGTATCAGTCACTAATAAACCATCGGCTAAATTATCAACAATGGCATTTAAATCTGCTAGGGTTATTCGTAGTTCACTGGATCGCTTTTGTGCTTGAGAGAGTAATTCTGCCTGTTGTAAGGCTACGCCTAACTGAATGGCAATTTTACGGGTAAATTCAATTTCTTTGGGGTTCCAAGTTCTGGCTTTGGAACATTGATGAATACAGAGCAAACCCCATAACTGATTCCCTTTGACTAGGGGTAGAACTAGATTGGCACGAATTTGAAATTTGTTTAAGATATTAAAATAGCAAGGAGATAAATCGGCAGTAAAAATATCGGAAATGGCTTGTAGTTTTCCGGGGTTATAATTATTGTTTTGATGCCAATCAAAACAATAATCATAAACTTTTTGAGTTAAGGTTGATTCAAAGCTAGGTAAGACATCTTCAGAAACAAATTTTCCCTGAGTACAGTCGGATTCGCGATCAAACTCAAAAATAGCGACTCGATCTGCATTTAGCAGTTGTCGGACTTCTGTTGCAGCCGTTTGAAAAATAGTCTCTAAGTCTAGGGTACGACGAATTTTATCAATTACTTCAGCGATCGCCTTCTCCCGTTGTGCTTCTTGCTCTAATTCATTGGCTCGTTTTTGCAGTTGGGCATCTAATATGCTTTTTAATTCGCTAGAGCGTTTTTGGGTTTGGGCTAATAATTCTGCTTGTTGAATAGCCACTCCTAATTGAGAACTAATCTGAACTAAGAAGTTAATTTCAATCTCTTGCCAATCCCTGGGGCCAGAATTTTGAAAGGCAGCTAATAAGCCCCATAGACGCTGGTGTCGATAAATGGCGACAATGGCATAGGCTCTAGCTTGATAGGATTCTAAGGCCTGAATATAACATTCGGAAAAATTACTATTATAGATATCTGAACAAACCCGAAATAATTGCACTTGGTTAAATAATTGCCCTTGGGTTTGCTGGAAGTACGTATCTGTGACGGACAAATGTTCTAGATTTTTGAGGCTACATTCACCAATCTTACAGTTCAAACCTGGATTTTCCTGTTGCCCGATAATTAAGGATTTCCACATCGGAGCGACGGAGTCTACAACAAATTTTCCACTCCAGTCATCGTTAAAACGATAAATGACGACTCGATCGGCTTTGAGGAGTTGACGGACTTCATCGGTGGTGGTGCGAAAAATGGTATCGAGATCGAGGGATTGGCGGATTTTCGTGATTACAGCAGCGATCGCCTGTTCCCGATCCACAGCCTGAGCTACCGCTTTAGCTAACCGATCTGACTGTTGTTTTTGCCCGGCTAAGACTTCTGCCTGCTGTAGTGCGACTCCTAAATGAACCGCGATCTGGGAAACAAATTCTATTTCTTGGGGTTGCCAACATCGAGGAGTGCGACACTGATGAATACAGAGAAGTCCCCATAATATCTCTCCCTTTAGGAGGGGAACCACCAAATTAGCTTGGACTTGGAATTGCTCTAAGATCTTAATATGGCAAGCATTTAAACCTCGTGCATAAATATCATTACAAGCCCAAATTCGCCCTTCTTGGTAATATTGGGCATAATTATCGCCAAAACAGCGATCTTCAATTCGAGCGGATAAAGTGGAAGAAAAAGGTGGTAAGACATCTTCCGAGACAAATTCCCCCCATTGGTAGTTAGAGTTTTCAGCAAATTGATACATGCCTACCCGATCGGCATTTAATAGTTGTCGTACTTCTATCGCTGTCGATTGGAAAATAGTTTCCACATCCAGAGATTGACGAATGCGCGTAATGACGGCTAAAAGGGCTTTTTGTTGAGCCACCTGGATAAGTTCAGGTTGAATTTGGGTTGGCTGTTCAAGTGCCGATACCTTTTCTCTGAGGCGTTTTACTTCCTCTTGAAGGGAAGTATATTCACTGGTTTTAACCACAATATACTCATCGGACATGGGATTTATAAGGGGGAAAAAGTGACTATCATTGCCTTGATCGGTAGCTTGGCCAGTATAAAAGATTGGAAGGGGAACTGTGCGTAAAGAAGTTTAAACCTTTTTTTAGGATTCTGCTGTGCCCCAAGGCAATAGGCAATAAATTTTCTAATGAATAAGGGATACAACGAACCGGTTGTATCCCTTCAGAGTTGTGAATCTGTTGGCTTTCAGGGCTATATGTTATGAGCGAGTTTGCCAAACGGCGATCGCCCGTTGGGCTTCTGCATAAGCTGCCGTGTTTTCGGGAACCAATTCAGCCGCCGCGATCGCCTGTGCCGGACCATCGCTGGCTAATCGACGGTAGGCAATTTTGAGAATTTCATTACTCCATTGATTGGCCAATGCTTGGGCTTGGTTATATCGGGGTTGATCCGCTCCAATCGTCTTCACCTGGGCGATCGCCTGATTATAAGAAGACGCTTGATTGGCCTTAATCTTACTACTGGCTTGTTGAATCACGACCTGATTCGCCTTGGCTTGAGCTGCCTGCTGTTGCCACGTGGTCATTGAACTTTGAGCTGCTGAATAAGCCGATACTTCGGGTGGCACAAGTTGGGCAGCGGCGATCGCCCCCTCAAATTGCCCTTGAGCTGCCCGACCCATGGCAATATCCATAATTGCTTGACTCCATAGCTCAATTTTTCCTTGAGCCTCAGCATAATTGGGATTATCTGCCGAAATTTTCCGCGCTTCTTCAATCGCCTTTACATATAGCGACGCTTGCTGAGAGCCTAAAATACTCGTCACCTGGGTCAAGGTTGGGGCACTCACTGGCTGAGGCTGGGGAGCGGGAGCCGGTGTAGCTACAGTCGCTGGAGCTTGAGGAACCGCTGGAGAAGGCGCTGGAGTCGCCGCTACTGGAGAATTAGCCGGGGCAGGAATCACCACCACTTCCGAAGGACTTGCGGCAGGAGTTGGAGCCGGAGAACCCGCAACTGGCTCAGTCACTGCTGGACTAGGTGGTGTCTCGACCGTAGTTAACGCATTACGATTGCGTAAAAAGACTCCTCCAATCAAAATTAGGGCAATACCCCCCCAAGCCAGAATCAGTAATCGCCAAAATTGTGCATCTTCTTCATTGGATTTGGGGTCTTGAGATTGGGGTTTTTTGTCAGGTTCCATAGGCTTATGAATATCTGTTGAGGTTTTCTGGGCAACAGGGCTTGGCTGAGGAATAACCCCAGAACCGGACGGAACACTTAATGGTTCAGCGGTACTGGAACTTTGAGAAAGGGCTTCCTCTGTTTCGGTCTCCTCAATCGGTAAAATCACCCGATGAACTCGGCCGGGAGGATTCACCACCATCAAGGCTTGTTGGTTGGGTCGATTGTGTTGATCGCTCAATTCCATTAGCCGACGGTGCAGATAATGATCTAAACTCGCTAATGTACTGCATTGACCCGATCGCAATCCTTCCAGCAAAGCAGCCGTAAATAACCCTTGTCGTAATTCTAAGGTCTCTTGGGAAAATTGACCGGGTTGACATGAAAGAAGAGTGGCAATTTCTAGTTCTCGCGCTAAATTAGCGGTCTGATTCCCTAAAAGTCCCCCAATTTGCAAACTCGATGGCCGATTCATATCTAACACCACCAACAGATTTTGAGTCGGTAAGTTGGCTAGAGAGTTGAATAACCAAGCCATAGAGATTCCTGTGGTGCTGACTTGATTGGGATCGCTGTCAATGGGCATCAGATAGTCTATGCCATCGACACTGGAACCATAACCACTAAAGAACAGCCAGAGGCGATCTTCTGGATCGAACTGGAATTGTGGATGATTGCCACTAGAAATTTTCTCAATCCATCCTTCTATTGTGGGGCGATCGGGGTAAGTTGATTCACCCTGAATGGGTTGAGAAACCTCACTCAAGAGTAAGCATTGATCGAGAGATAACCCAGCTTGATACGTCCAAAAATCACAAAATGCTTGGGCATCTTGTTGGGCATAGCTTAACGGCTGGAAATACTGATACTGATTAATGCCGATGGCGATCGCCCTAGTTTTTCCCATGACCCACTCCTAATATACCTAGTGCCTTGATGGTTAGTGTCTTTGAATTTGTCTTTAATGTATCGGGTATTGTCCTTGGTCACAAGAGGGGATTGGAGAGGGGACGTGGGCACACTCGATACCCAGAGATGGAGGAGAATGGGAGAGAGAAACCTTTACTCATTTTGCCTATTGCCTATTGCCTATTGCCTATTGCCTTCTGTATAATTGGAAGGTTGTGGAAAAATTGCCCTCTTAAGAGAGACTCTGACATCCTATGGCTGTTCCAAAGAAGAAAACCTCTAAAACAAAACGCAATCAGCGTCGCGCTGTCTGGAAACGCAAGGCAGCACTAGAAGCCCAGAAAGCTATGTCTCTGGGTAAGTCCATCCTTACGGGACGATCCAATTTTGTCTATCCTTCTGATGAGGATGAAGAAGAAGAGTAAACGGTATCCATTGTGTGTCTAATTTTAGACACACTAAACCGAGGATTGGGTTATTTGCTCGATACGAATATTATTACTGCACTGGTGAAGAGAAATTCGATTGTAGTGACTCGATCCCTTATTATTGCGACATCCTAACTATGTCCAATTAAGAAGATTTGATCTTGGAAGATTGGCTTTAGCGTAGGCGGGAAGTGGAAGGATGTGGCAGTCTAATCTTGAGGTGTCGTTTCTGGGAGTTATGATATCTCTAGCGAGTTCACCCCATTGAGAGAGAAACTTATGCAATACGAAGCTTTATATCAAAATGGTAAAATTGTGTGGTTGACTCAAAAGCCTCCCATTCATTCAGCTCGCATTGCCATTTCTATTCTGGAAGAGTTTCCTAGCTCCACTGGAAAACGCCGCCAACCTTCACCCTTGATTGCAGGCAAAGCTAAAATTACAGGAGATTTGGTCAGTCCTATTGTTAATGAAAACGATTGGGAATGCCTGAAATAATTCTCTTAGATACCCACATCTGGATCTGGTTTGTGAATCTTCAATGGGAACAGTTTCCTGCTACTTGGGTAGAAATAATTTCAACAGCAGAGTTAGTCGGTGTTACTTCCGTATCTTGCTACGAAGTGGCTTTGGCAGAGCAACGCGGACGGTTATCATTGCCCTGTACTCTCGATCTCTGGTTCCAAGAAGCTTTAGATCCCTCCGGAATTTCTCTTTTTCCTCTGACTCCAGAGATTGCTTCTCGTGCAGTACAGCTATCAGCAATTCATCGAGATCCGTTTGACCGCATGATTATAGCCACAGCGATAGAATACCAAGCACAATTAGCTACAATTGATGGTTCGATTCGACGATATCCAGAGCGAACAGATTTGCTGATGTAGCAACTCAGGAGTGCAGCGAGATCGCACTCGCTCCCTTTCCAGAAACGAGATCGCACCTGCAAAGTGAAGAAAAAGATTGCATTCTGATGGGTTCGGGATGCGATCTTGATTATGATGGAGAGGACAACCCTCAACGCTTTGTGGTATGGCAATTGGTAAATTTTTCAGCAAACCCGATCCGTCCTTACAAGATCGCACTCCACCTGGGCAACACCTAAGTAAAGGGTTTCCCGTCCTCACGTATGGGGAAACGCCCGAAGTTACGGCCGATGCCTGGCAATTGAAGGTATGGGGATTAGCCAAAGAAGTCAGCTTCACCTTCTCCGACTTAATGGCGATGCCCCAACATGACTTCACCAAGGATTTTCATTGTGTTACCCACTGGTCGAAGCTAGATGTGCAATGGCGTGGGGTTCGGGTCATGGATTTCATGAAACAGGTAGACCTTGACCCTAAAACGACCCATCTGATGCAACATGCCTATGGAGGATATACCACTAATCTGACTCTGGAGGATTTCTTAAAAGAAGATAACTTCTTTGCACACACTCTGTTTGGTGAACCTCTATCCGCAGACCATGGGGGCCCCGTTCGCCTCGTCATCCCCCATTTATATGCTTGGAAAAGCACCAAGTGGATTCATGGTTTAGAATTTCTCGATCGCGAAGAGTTGGGCTTTTGGGAGAGTAATGGCTATCATCGTCGCGGGGAACCCTGGGCACAAGAGCGATATAGTAACGGCAATTGATAATTGCTTATCTAAGCGCTAACGCAATAATGAATGCTGTTCCTTTACCCGGTTGAGATTCACATCGCAACTGTCCATTATGGCGTTCAGTGATAATTTGTTGACTTAGAGATAGTCCCAATCCTGTTCCTTTGCCCAGGGGCTTGGTGGTAAAGTAGGTTTTAAACACTTTCTCTTGAACCTCTGGAGTCATACCTGTACCATTATCAGCAATGCGAATCTCTACGCGATCGCTAGAAGATAAGGAAGTCGTAATCTGAATCTGGGGATCTTCCGTCTTATACCCCCCTTGTTCGAGTCTTTCTTCGATCGCATCGATCGCATTACTTAACAAGTTCATGAAAACTTGATTGAGTTGTCCCCCATATCCCACAACCTGCGGAATTTCACCATAGTGTTTCTGTACTACAATCTCCGGTTGACTGCCTTTCGCTTTCAAGCGATTATGTAAAATCATCAAGGTGCTATCCAAACCTTCATGCAAATCAACCGGTTGCAGAGTTTGATCGTCTGCACGGGAAAAATGACGCAAACTCCGAACCAGTTGATTAATGCGGTTGGCTCCCACTTCCATAGAAGCAAGAACTTGGGGTAAATCTGCCACCAGAAACTCTACATCCAGATTCTCTTGGGCCTGTTGAATTTCGGCCCCAGGTTCTGGATATTGGTTTTGGTAGAGTGTCACTAACTCTAACAAGTCTTGAGTATAGGCGATCGCGTGGGTCAAATTCCCACAGACAAAACTCACTGGATTATTAATTTCATGGGCCACCCCCGCAACCAACTGTCCCAAGGAAGACATCTTGTCCTGTTGTACTAATTGACTTTGGGCTAGTTTTACTTGCTCTAAAGCTTGTTGCAGCGCTTCGGACTGTTGACGATAAGAAGCCTCTGACTCTTTAAGTGCCAATTCTGCTTGTTTGCGATCGGTGATATTCTGAACCATCCCTTCATAATATAGAAGGATTCCTGCCGGATTCCGCACTTCCCTAGCCGTTTCTGAAATCCAAATCACTTGGCCATCCGGTTGGCGAATTTGGGATTCAAAATCCCACACCTGTCCGTATTTCGTTAATTGCTCTACAAACTCCTGGCGACGGTCTCTGTCTACATACAGATCTCCTACCCGAATTCCCTCATTCTTCAGAGCTTCTACAGTAGAATAACCATAAATCCCAGCCAGAGCCGGGTTCGCACTGATTAGCTCACCCTCTGGAGTGCTTTGAAACATTCCTTCCATGGCATTCTCAAACATGGAGCGATATTTTTCTTCTGCCTGCCTCCTTTTGGCAACCTCATCCGCTAACTCTAAGTTAGCTTGGGCCATTTGTTGGGTTCGTTTTACCAATCTTTGATGGATATTGGGGGTTGAGCGGGGGTTAATGCCCTCAGAAAAATTCATCCGTCGAATATGGGTCTCAGGTTTTGAGTAGTGTTCATACAAGTACATAGCATCGTTTCCCCCCTAGGTTTACGCAACTCTATCTATTAGTATCTAAGAATTCATGAAATCTTGATGTGACAATACCCTAATCAACTTGTGATTATTCGCTCAAAAAGGTGTGATATGAATTACAGACAAATTCAAGCATTAAATCGGAGACTTTGGAGGTCTCCACTCAACATTGTCCTGAATTACTTAGGGTGGATTGGAGCGATCGCCTTATCCTTCCTGGCTTTTCCCGCTCTAGCTGCCGAACTCAGACAATGGCAATATGACCCACTGAAGACTCAATTGGAGTTAATCTTCCAAGGAAAAATAACACCTCGCTACTTCGTTGTCGAGAATCCCCTGAGAATTATTTTAGAATTACCGGATACAGAAATTCAAGTACCTACGGATCGCAATTTTTACTCTGGATTAGTTCAGAAAATTTCCTTAGAAACTTCGGAATCCGATGAAACACAGTTGATTTTATATTTGTCTCCTGGGGTGACATTAGCCCCAGAATCAGTGGAGATCGAATCCTCTCCCACATCTGCTGGATTCTATAGAACCGTAATTCGTCCCTTGATTACTCAAGATCGGTCAACATCAGCCCTAACCCTCCCTCCAGCCACGTTTGAACCCTCAGCGAATCAGCCCCTCGTCTCGGTTCCTCCCCTATTTCCCCGTCAGTCCCAAGCGCCAACTGGCAATGCGGAAGAACCCACCCCTGGAGCATCAGCCGCTTCCCTGGTGACGCAACCGGCATCCGTAGAAACGACACCGGATTTAGTCGGAATCAGAAGGCGATCGCTCCCTCAAGCTCCTGCTCCCAGTTTGGATGTGCCCCCTATCCGCTCCACAGTGATTCCTACCATCGAGTTTGGGCAAGATTTGCCCTCGTCTAATTCAGGAACCAGAATTGCTCAGAATCCTAGAGATTCTCTGCCTCGCGGAACTCGTTTAAGATTGCGCTATCCAGGCCAGGAGAGCATTTACCTCACTCCTGGTATTCCCTTACAAGAAGTGTTAATTGTTCATGAAGCTATCATAGATCGGCAGGGGAGTTTACTGATCCCCGTAGGAACACGGGTAATTGGGCAATTTGAAACCCAAGGCCAACAGAGTCGCTTCCGAGCTACTGCGATTATTCTGGGGTCTGACCGTACTTTTCCCATTCAAGGAAGATCGGATCGTCTGACTTCTGTCAATCCCAATCTGCCGGTAATCATTCAACCCGGACAGATCATCGAGATTCGCTTATGATAGCGGCCAGATTTCCATTAAAATTTATCGCTAAAGACAATCGGACCGAATCGATATACTACAATCGTGTTATCCCTATGGGGGTAACATCTGTTTTATCTTGTGCAACTGCTCAGGGAGAGAGAGCCTATCGATACTATCTACGGCAACATTCAAGGATTAAAGCCGAGTCAACTCAAACAATTGCAACGGTTGTATCATCAACGGCTACCGGGAGATCGCCTAACTACATCCGAATTTGCCCAGCGCGTTGCTGCCATCAGCTCAGAAATTAATCAACCCATCTGTAGCTACATTAACCGTCGCGGCCAAGTCATTCGCGTAGGAGTCGGGAGTCCCCACCAAACCCAGATCCCCCCTCTGGAACTGCCCCGATATGGCATGGAGCGACTGAGCGGTATTCGCTGTATTGCCACCCAACTCAAGCAGACTCCGCCCAATAAGTCATCCCTCACTGCCATGGCTTTGCAACGCTTGGATGCTCTAGCGGTTTTAACCCTGAGTGGTGAGGGTTCCTATCGTAGGGGTAAAGGAGCAACGGGCTATGTTAAATCAGCCTATCTCGCCCATTTAATCGCCGATCCGCAACTGAATTGGATTCTTTCTCCTCCCGTGAGTTTGGAGAAATTGACCGATTCAGATTTTCTGGACTTGGTAGAAGAACTGGAAAATGAATTTCGCACAGAAGCGGTTGCTCAAGCCGTTGATACGGAGCAAGACCGGGTATTATTGGTGGGTCTACAGGTGGATCGAGCCAGTCCTGAACAGTTCTCAGAAGGGTTGCAAGAGTTAGCTCGGTTAGTGGAAACGGCTGGCGGTATAGTCTTAGAGACCATGCAGCAGAAGCGATCGCAGCCCCATCCGCAAACCGTTGTCGGCAAGGGTAAGGTCTCGGACATTGCCTTAACCGTCCAAACCCTAGGAGCCACCTTGGTCGTATTTAACCGGGATTTATCCCCAGCCCAAGTGCGAAATTTGGAAACCCAAATTGGTATTCGAGTCTTAGACCGTACTGAAGTAATTTTAGATATCTTTGCCCAACGGGCCCAGTCCCGTGCCGGGAAACTCCAGGTGGAGTTAGCGCAACTGGAGTATATGTTGCCTCGGTTGACGGGACGCGGTCAAATGATGTCTCGGTTGGGTGGAGGTATTGGAACTAGAGGCCCGGGGGAAACCAAGTTAGAGACCGAGCGGCGGGTCATTTCACGACGCTTGTCTCGTTTGCAACGGGAAGTGAACCAATTGCAAGCTCACCGAGGTCGTTTGCGTCATCAGCGACAACATCGGGAAATTCCGGCGATCGCCATTGTCGGCTATACGAATGCCGGTAAATCCACCCTGCTCAATACCCTCACTAATGCTGAAGTTTATACTGCTGACCAGTTATTTGCCACCCTGGATGCCACCACCCGTCGGTTAGTGGTTCCCCATGCAGTGACTGGAGTCGCGCAAACCATTCTGATGACGGATACGGTAGGATTTATCCACGAGCTGCCCCCTCCCCTGGTGGATGCATTCCGGGCAACTTTAGAGGAAGTCACTGAAGCGGATGCCCTGTTACATTTGGTCGATCTATCCCATCCCGCTTGGGAGCAACAAGTGGAGTCAGTGACCACGCTGTTATCGGATCTGGCGATCGAACCTTGTCCTAGTTTGATGGTGTTTAACAAAATCGATCGCGTCGATGGCGATACCCTGGCTCTAGCTCAAGAAAACTATCCCCAAGCTCTGTTTATCTCCGCTAGTGCGCGTCTGGGTTTAGAAACCCTGCGTCACAAACTCGGTCAACTGGTTCATTATGCTGCCCATCAAAATTAGGGAATAAAGAGAAATTCCTTGTGAACTTATGCACCTCCAATACCATCCCAAACATGACTTACCCTCAGCTCAAGATTTACCGGACTCGGATGAAACCCCTGTGGATAATCAGAAGTGCATCAACTAAAGGGAGGTGAATATCAGTTATAGCAGAGAAAGAGTCGGTTAGGACTCCGGTTCAATACTGAAACCTAGCTAACATAACCTATTCCCTATTCCCCATTCCCTATTCCCTAGCGCGCAGCGCTATAGATTACTACGCTCTTCTCACCCAACCGTTAATCGTAAACCGACTATCGGTAAACTTTTTCGAGGGACAACGCACCGGTAGGACTTCATGTAAATAACGACTGAGGAAAAAGACAATACTGTTATGTCGGGGTTCAACCGTTTGGTACGTATCTGCTTTAGCATAATACCCATTTTTGATTGTACTGTCGTAAAGGAGCAGCTCTCCCCCACTAAAGTTTTTGGGTTGATTATGGAAATAGTAAACATAGGTTAGCTCTCGGGTGGCAGTATCTGGAGAGCCATTATCATTATGGAGCCTAAAATAATGACCATCATTATGGGCGGTTAATTGGGCTTCCACATCGTGGGGTTCAAACAGGGGGCGATCGAGTTGGGGTAAAACTTCTGGTATTATCCCTTTTATCCGTTCAATCATCATCTCGGAGAATTCGGGGAAGTGATAGAGAACGGTGGAATAGCGATAGTCTGCTTCTCCAGTGGATGTAGTGGTACTCGTGAAATCTTTTTGACGTTTTTTGACATATTTGAGTAAGCGATCGCACTCTTTGTCACTCAGGAAGTTATCTAAATGGACAAAGCGGGAGGTAATGGTATTCGATATGGGAGCCGGGGGTTGAGGTGCAGGAGTCGCCATCTGCTGTGTTTTCTGTTGCACATATAATGGCGGCTCTGTAAGGACTCCAATGAGTTGATGACTGGGAAAACAGAGTGCTTGGCGATCGTCATTTAAGGGAATTTGAAATAATTGAGAGCCAGAGCTTCCCTGGTTTCCTATTTGGGCAGCCAAGACTTTCATCACTGCTACCAGGATAGGGGAATTGGAGGGCAGAGATAGGGTATACTGATGACCCCCGGCTAAGAGCAGGGTAACTTTAATGGTTTGAACTGCGACTGCTGATGTTTGGCTACTCATTGGATGAACAGTGTAGAGTTGATAGTGAACAGTTGATCGTTATCTTACGATTGGGGAAGTCTCTTAATTCAGAAATTCTATACTTTGAATCTCCGATGTCCAAAATTTCCATTCACCCTTATATTTTTTTAAGGTATGAAGTATGATGAGTCGGTTATCTCTAAATTGAGCATCACCTCCAATTTTGGTCGTCGTTTGAGTGGCCATGATTTGAGCTTTATCGCCCGTGAGTTCAACAATTTCCCAATCGTTAAATTCATATCTTAAATCCACTAAATCAATGGAAGAGAGAACCGTTTGTCGTGTGATTTCCCATTGGGGAGAATCCGGGTGCATCGTGTTCATATATCTCTCAACATTTTCCGCATTGATAGCGTTTAAGTTTTCGTCGAGTAAGGCTTGGATTTTGGCTCTCTCTTCAACTTCTTTAGTCTGAGATGAATTTTGCTCATGGCGTGGATTGAATACGTCAGTCGTAGACGCAATCGTGGGTAAGGACTCAATCGGGAACAGAGTCATAATCGAGACTAAGGCAATATGAGAAAACATAAATAATTCAGTTAGCCAGCTAAAGGTTATTTGATTCTAATTTTTGTCCTATCCTCCTATCTCCCCATTCCCCTATCCCTTCTAAAGTCTCGGTGGAATGACATACCACCCATACCAGTGATGAACGGCTAACCAAGTGACAGATAAGAGGGCGGCTAAACTTAAGGTTAACCCACTATAGGGAACCAATAGCCCTAAAACGGGTAAAACGGCTCCGGAGATAGTGGCAATGAGTGCAGCAGAGGATTCGCGATGGTTGTCACCTAATCCCCAAGCTAGGGGGAGTAATACAAAAGAGAGGAGAATCCAGGATAGCTCTGGGCTAAGGACGCGACTAGCGTAGGTGAGGGCGAAAATACAGGCGAAAAACACGCCACAGGCGATCGCCACATCCCGCAGTTGCAGAGGTAACGATAAGTACAGCAAGCCAATCCACCAGAGCAATAAACCAGGAGTGAGTAGCAGTAGACGGGGCAAGACTCCTGTTCTGCCCACAGGACTCGTAGCGGTAAATACACCGAAGGGATTACGGACAGAAACGTTATCTTCAAATACCCAGATAAACCGTTTACCTTGTCCTTCTTCCAAGGTTTGAGTGGGAACGATACCACTGGCAAAATCAGCTTTAGGAAAATTGGCGATCGCCGTTAACTGAAAATTGGATAATAATTGTCCATTGGCATTATAGACCCATCGCGGAGACCCTTGAACTTGATAGGTAACCCGAAATTGGGCGGTTTCTTTAGACTCTAAGCTAAACGGAAAACCGTAATCTCCAGGATTAATGGGTTCTAAACGTTGTCCATCGCGATCGATACGAAAATTCTGGAGGATCGTATAACTGTAGGGAGGCTGGATTTCAAAGAAAAAATCCTCCTTCTCTCCCAAGAGATTCGTCACCTGATACTGAGCATCAAAGGAAACCTGATAAACCGGGAGATTCGTTTGCACATCCATCACCTGATTGAGTAATACGTCAATCTCAGAAGCTTCTAAAGTCAAATAGCGGTTGACCTCTCGGACTTCCTCCACCTCCACATACTCACCCTCTACATATTGGTTATAGCGATAGGTTTCAGGGATAGTGTAGCGCACTTGAGGAGCAGCCTGTTCCAATCTCTCCCTAGAGAGGATCTGGGCAGATTCAACGACTTTGGCTTGTTCCCAATGATGATAGCGGTTGGCTAGGGTTGTACAGAAGAAAAAGCCAAGGGCGATCGCCACCAACAGTACCACACCATGTTGCAGAAGTTCCAAAAGTAGATCGTAGCGTTGTAACCATTTATGCGTCCAAGCCGAAGGATCTCGATCCCGTTGCAAGGCAAAACCCAAAGCCGCTAAGACGAAACCAAATCCTGCCACCACCAGAATAAAAATGAGAAAAGCATTAAAAATATGACTGCCAAACTGCATTAATTCGTCGGCATGGGTAAGATCGGGTAAATTGGGAATGCCTTCAGGAAGTCTAAACATAAGATCTTATAGCGCTTCGCGCTAGGGAATAGGGAATAGGGAATAGTAATGCAGTCATCATATATTCTTATGACTCTTGCCTCTTGCCTTTTGCCTTTTGCCTGACTTCTGTAAGAAGTCAATGTCCACTATCGACTATTCACTGGCTATGGATCGCAATCAGAACCATACAGATCAAATCGATATCTTGGTGGTTGATGACACTTCAGCGAACTTAAGTGTACTCACCCAACTGTTATCTAAAGAAGGCTATAAAGTCCGAGTCGCTCGTAATGGTGAGTTTGCCTTACGCTCTGCATTGTCTTCTCCTCCGAGTCTGATTTTATTGGATATTATGATGCCAGAAATGAATGGCTATCAAGTTTGTGAATATCTAAAATCCAACCCTAAAACCCAGGATATCCCGATTATTTTTTTGAGTGCTTCTGATGAAATTTTGGATAAAGTGACGGCGTTTGGGGTGGGAGGGGTTGATTATATTACTAAGCCTTTTGAAGGGATAGAAGTTTTAGCCAGAATTGAAAATCAACTCCGGTTGCGCTCTCTACAACTGCAACTGCAAACCCAAAATCAACATTTATACGCAGAAATCGAAAAGCGCAAGTCTATCGAAGCCTCTTTAGCTCAATCTCGTTCCCTACTATCGGGAATCTTGAATAGTTCCCTAGATGGTATAGCCGCCTTAGAATCTATCCGAGATCATCAAGAAAAGATAATCGATTTTCGCGGCTTATTGCTTAACCCTATGGCCTATCAATTATTAGGCCAATCTCAATTATCGAGTAAATCGTTATTGCAAGCTTTGCCGGGTTTAAAACTCGATGGGCTATTCAATGAGTTTATCTCGGTGGTAGAAACCTCACATGCGATCCAAAAAGAACTTTATTATGCTCATGATGACATTGAATGCTGGTTTGAGATTTTGTTAGTGAAGCTTGGAGATGGGTTAACGGTGACGTTTCGGGATATTACTAAGCGTAAACAGATTGAGTTAGCCCTGGAAAAAGCGAATTTAGAATTAACCAATCAAGCGAATCTGGATGGTCTAACTCAAATTGCCAATCGTCGCTATTTCGATCAGTATTTGGCCGAGCAATGGCAACAGTTGAAGCTAGAGCAACGGCCTTTGGCGTTAATTTTGGCAGATGTAGATTATTTTAAGCTCTATAACGATAATTATGGCCATCAAGGGGGCGATCGCTGTTTAATTAAGGTGGCTCAAACCCTTTCCCATCATTTACCGACAGCCGAAAGTTTAGCCGCTCGCTATGGGGGGGAAGAATTTGGGATTATTCTTCCCCAAACGTCCTTGGAGCAAGCGGTTCAAGTAGGAGAGAGCCTTCGCCAAGCCATTCATACACTCAGGCTCGATCATGCCCATTCTCAGGTGTGTTCCTGGGTAACGTTAAGTTTAGGAGTCAGTGCCGTGGTTCCTGGGGATATTCAATCTCCGGAGGGACTTATTGCTCAAGCCGATCGCGCTTTATACCAAGCCAAACAAAAAGGACGCAATCGCTTAGAATGTGCCTAGTGGACGGCTCCAATTAAAATGATGCATAGCTTTATTCCTCCCCATCGCTTTTTCCCTTATTTAACTTGGACCGAGATTCGGGATATGCCCAATAAAGAAAATGTGGTGATTGTGCAACCCATAGGGGCAATTGAGCAACATGGACCCCATTTACCCTTAATTGTCGATTCGGCGATCGCCACTGGAGTCTTAGGAAAAGCACTAGAAAAGCTCCCTGAAGATATCCCAGTCTACGCCTTACCCACCCAATATTACGGCAAATCTAACGAACACATTAACTTTCCAGGAACCATTACCCTCAGTGCCCAAACCTTGCTTGCGGTACTCAAAGAACTGGGAGAGAGCATCTATCGCGCTGGTTTTCGCAAACTCGTTTTTCTCAATGCCCATGGAGGACAACCTGAAATTATTAGCATTATCGCCCGTGATTTGCATATCCAATACGCGGATCTGATGGTCTTTCCCCTCTTTGTTTGGCGCGTTCCCAATGCATCGGGTGAACTGCTCAAATCACAACCCCATCCAGAATTAAGTATTCACGCCGATCTGGGAGAAACCAGCCTTTTGCTCTCCCTACTCCCCGATCGAGTGCATATGGAGCGAGCCGTGAAAGAATATCCTCAAGGATTACCCCCAGAAGATAGCCTACTGTCTATGGAAGGAAAACTCCCCTTTGCTTGGGCAACCCATGAACTGAGTCAAAGTGGGGTATTTGGCGATCCGACAGGTGCAACCTCTGAAATTGGCGATCGCCTCCTCGACTCCCTCGCTCAAAGTTGGGCGAAAGTGCTGCAAGATGTCTATGATTTTTCTCGACCCAACCTAGTACCGCGATCGCATTAAAATAGTGCATTAGAATTAGAATTAGAATCAGATCGGGAAGAGGGGATAGGAAGGCGTTTCGCGCATTCTCTGATTTTGTAGAATGGAATGCGTTCTATGAAATGTGGCAACGTTTGCAGGAGCAGATAGAATTACTGCAATCGAGTTGAAATTGATGTTAATTGAGAATTATCTAATTGCCATCCAAGTTAAACTCTTAACCAGTAGAGTTGTTCACTCTTTTACTATTCTCAAGGCTAGATGTAGGGATTCAGGTGTTGTCACTCTCCAAGATATTGCACGGGATATAAATCCCCTTGGACAAATATTAGTTCCACTGTGGGCTGGAAATCGATCGCTTCTCAACTGTCCCAAACCCTGATAAGATGAAGTCTTTGCTTCCCTGTCCTCCCTGCTAAAACACTCAAAAACCTGATCGTTCTCACCATCAGGTAAACATCAATGTTAGGATTGCCACAGAGAAGAAACGAAAAGATGTGTCAATAAAAGGTAACGAATTGCATGGTAGAGATAGACAAGTCAATATCCTTTGACGGACGGGATATTCGGCTCAAAGTGGGAATTCTTGCGCCTCAAGCTGGTGGTTCAGTTCTGATCCAATCGGGAGATACGGCAGTTTTAGTGACGGCAACTCGTGCTTCAGCACGGGAAGGAATCGATTTTCTACCCCTACTGGTTGACTATGAAGAGCGACTCTATGCTGCGGGGCGAGTCCCAGGTGGATTTTTGCGTCGAGAAGGAAAACCCTCGGAAAAAGCCATATTAACCAGTCGCTTAATCGATCGCCCCTTACGTCCCCTGTTTCCCTCCTGGTTGCGGGATGATATTCAAGTCGTAGCCACAACTCTATCGATGGACGATCGGGTTCCCCCCGATATTTTAGCGGTCACGGGTGCATCCCTAGCGGTGATGTTAGCGAAAATCCCCTTTTACGGGCCCATGGCTGCTGTACGGGTGGGATTAGTTGGCGATGATTTTGTGATTAACCCCACCTATACAGAAGTGGAGAATGGTGACCTCGACCTAGTGGTGGCTGGATCGCCCGATGGTGTGATTATGGTGGAATCGGGAGCCAACAAACTGCCAGAACAAGATATCATCGAGGCGATCGATTTTGGTTACGAAGCGGTTTGTGACTTAATTACTGCCCAACGGGAATTAATGGCAGAAATGGGCATCGAATTAGTCATTCCCGAAGTGCCTCAAGAAGATGAAACCCTCACCCAATTTATTAGCGATCGCGCTACGGAGAAAATTAAAGGCATTCTTTCCCAATTTGATCTGGATAAACCCACCCGCGATCAGCTCCTAGACGATATTCGAGAAACTGAAATCTCCTCTGCGATCGCCGAACTCCCAGAAGACGACTCCATTCGTCAAGCCGCAGAAGCTGATGATAAGGCAATCTCCAAAACATTCAAAAGCTTGACGAAGAAGCTGATGCGTAAACAAATTGTGGATGACGGAGTGCGTGTCGATGGACGCAAACTCGATGAAGTTCGCCCCATCTCCTGCATGGTGGGCCTATTACCGCCTAGGGTTCACGGTAGCGCTCTCTTTAACCGAGGGTTAACCCAAGTAATGTCCATCGTCACCCTGGGAACCTCTGGAGATGCCCAAGAACTCGATGACCTGCATCCCGATGCCCAAAAACGCTATATCCATCACTACAACTTCCCTCCTTATTCTGTGGGAGAAACCAAACCCATGCGATCGCCCGGTCGTCGGGAAATTGGCCACGGCGCTCTAGCAGAACGGGCTATTATCCCCGTACTGCCCCCTAAAGATGACTTCCCCTATGTGATCCGGGTGGTCTCTGAAGTTCTCTCCTCCAACGGTTCCACCTCCATGGGGTCGGTCTGTGGCTCAACCCTAAGTCTCATGGATGCTGGTGTCCCCATTGCTCAACCCGTTAGTGGTGCAGCCATGGGTCTGATTAAAGAAGGGGATGAAGTGCGTATCTTGACCGATATCCAAGGCATCGAAGACTTTCTTGGCGATATGGACTTTAAGGTTGCCGGAACTGACTCCGGGATTACCGCCCTGCAACTGGATATGAAAATTACTGGATTACCGGTAAGCGTGATTGCTGATGCGATTAAACAAGCCAAACCAGCCCGGTTACATATCCTAGAAAAGATGACCGGTACCATCAGCACCCCTCGCGAAAACCTATCGTCCTATGCCCCTCGGATCGTCACGTTCAAAATTGACCCCGAACGGATTGGCTTAGTAATTGGGCCGGGTGGAAAAACGATTAAGGGCATTACGGAACAAACTGGAGCTAAAGTCGATATCGAAGATGATGGCACGGTCATGGTCTATAGTTCCGATCCGGAAAAAGCCAGACAAGCCCAATACCTGATCCAAAACATGACCAAAAAGCCTGAAGAAGGGGATGTTTATCTGGGCAAAGTCACTCGCATTATCCCCATTGGCGCTTTTGTCGAGTACCTTCCAGGGAAAGAAGGCATGATCCATATTTCCCAGTTGGAAGATCGACGAGTGGGTAAAGTCGAAGATGTGGTGGCTGTAGGCGATGAAGTGATTGTCAAAGTGCGTGATATTGATAATAAAGGACGCATTAATCTGACTCGCTTGGGCATTCATCCGGAGGAAGCAGAAAAGGCGAGACAGGAGGTTAAATCTTTTTAGCTAGGCTGCCCAGAAGCCCACACTAGCCTTTCGGTATAGTGTGGGAGTCGGTCATATTTTGAGCGTTATTACCTTTGCCATTACCTATTGCCTGATTCCAACTTATCCTGACTCGGATACTCACGGCTGTCAAAGAAAAAAGCGTTGTTAGTATCTGCTAGTATGAGTCACTATAGTTTATTGGCCCTTAGTCTATTGGCCCAAGGCACAGCTACCGATCTGGGGGATGGACTGCTCACCGTTCTGCCAATGGATGAGTTCGTTCCTCCCGTATCTGATGCTTCCTCCGATCTGTCTTTAGCACGAATCGTTGAGGAAGTGTTGGATACTTTGCCTACAGTTGATGACTTTCAACCCCAGTTTAGTCAATCAAATCAGGTAGCTCAGTTGAGTCTGGATCGAACGGCAAATTTACTGCCAGTAATGCCCCAACCAGCAACTTCTGCGGCTGCCGTTGAGTGGCGGCCGGTATCCGGAAAGCAATTGTATCAACAAAGACTGGCGGCGTTGAAAGAAGGGAAGATTTATACTCGTTTGTCGGTTAATAGTTTTGCCGATCGCTGGACCAAAGCAATAGAACAACCGACTCATCAACAATGGCAATGGTTATTAGAGCTAGAAGCTAAGGCGATCGCCAGCGGTCAAGGAAAAAATCGCTTAAATGTATTGGTGGGAGACTCCCTCAGTGTTTGGTTCCCCCATGACCAACTCCCCCCAGGTAAATTATGGCTGAATCAAAGTGTCTCAGGAGAAGCCACTCGACATATTCTCCAACGCTTACATTTTTTCAACTCCACTCAACCCGATCGCATTTTTGTTTTAGCTGGAATTAATGACTTGCGTCAGGGAGTGAGTAATCAGGTCATTATCCAAAATTGGCGCACCATGGTGGAAAACTTACGCCACAAGCACCCCAACTCAGAAATTATTCTCCAGTCCCTGTTACCCACAAGATTAGAGGCGATTGGCAATCAGCGTATCCGTTATCTTAATGGACATTTAGCAGCGATCGCCCATCAAGAAGGAGCTACCTATCTCGATCTCTATTCTCAATTTACCGACGACCAAGGAAACCTAGACCGGAATCTAACCACTGATGGCATTCATCTGAGTCGCCAGGGTTACAGCATTTGGCAACAGGCACTCCACGAATACGAAAATCCCCAACTGTTGGATCGAGGCTATCATGCGATCGAAATTGAGAGTGCGATCGGGGGATAGGGAGACACGGGGATAGGGAGACACGGGGGCACGAGGACATGGAGATCGCCTATTGTCTAGCGCTTTGTGCTATATTTTTTAGATTTCCTTCCACTCTTAACTTGTCCATAACCTATTTACCTATGTTATCATATAGATGACGTATAGATAAAAAACAGGCTGATGACTGCCAAACGTAAGTTAGTCACCTTTAAAACGGATGAGAAGCTTTGGAAAGATTTCAAAACCGTTTGTGGCAAAACCACCGCTACAGAAGCATTTATCAGCTTTATGGAGCGCTGTGTAGAACAGGGAATACTACCCTCAGATCAGCCGACCCCCGAACAGTACGCAGCCCTAGAACAACGGGTTGCTACCTTAGAAACGCTTGTGATCCAAGGACAAGAACAAATCTTAAAATTGAGCCAAAACATTAATCAACCTCAAAGTCGTGTTGCAGCTAATTCATCCAAAAAATAATCCCAGTTAATAAAGGAATTTAAAACTATGCTAACTCCTGAGCCAAAGATTTTAGTCATCTACAACGCTTTAAGCGATTTAAAAAGCATCCTGGGCCTTTTGCAAGAGAGTGGTTATCAAGTGCAAACCCTATCCTATAGAGAAGGGCAATCTACTAAAATTCTAAAAGATCGCCCTGACTTAATCTTAATCGATCGTCGTGAGGTACACCCTGAAAATCTGGCATGGATTACGTCCTTATGTGGTCAAGCTGTCATGAAATCGATTCCTATGGTAGCGATGACGACCTTAGAAGATCTCATGGATCATTATCCTTTTTATCTCGATTATCAAATCGATTACTTACTCAATCCCTTTGAAGCAGAAGAATTATTATCGCGATTAGAAACCCATTTCCAAGCGTCCCATGAATTTCAAGACCTTCACACTCAAGAAGAATATCAGTCTCCTTCTCCTGTCGCTGATGACCAACCACTAGAACTCACCTGGATCGATCATCTCAATCATGAGATTCGCACTCCCTTACATGGCATTTTAGGTCATATTCAAATGCTCTATCGTGAGTCGGATTTAACTCCACAACAAAAGTCTCACTTACACAGGATTGAAATCTGTAGTCATCAGGTTCTGCAAACTATGCATCAGATGCTTAATCCCTCTGACAAAGACGATTTTAGGGAATATAAGACTTTAGCTCCTCAACCCTCTATAGAAGTTTCCTTAGAGGCTTCTCAGATTCCTCCTAGTGGCGAACTGATGACCCTATATAATGCGGCTCAAATTGGGGATATTGAGGTGATTGAACAGGAAAGTTTACGCTTGAAAGCTTTAAGCCCGAGCTATTTGAAATTTGCCAATTGCATTCTTGAGTTAGCTGAACAGTTTGAAGATAAAAAGATTGTGGAGTTGATTCGGCAATATGCTTCCTTAGAGCAACGGGTCAGTTGAAGTTCGAGTGCTAGAAAATTGTAACACTATAGTATAGCGGTTCTCTTGTCAGTGATTAAATTAAGGGTAAAACGAGCAAGGTCGTTCTACGGCTATTGGTAGTAGAGCCTGATACTCTGAATTACTGATAATATAAGCGCCGAACCGAGCTAAATGGGGGTTCATCATTTGTGCATCAAAGAGGAGAAAGTGGCGATCGCGCAACCATTCAACTAATTTGACCATGGCTACCTTAGAGCCATCGGGAATCCGAAAAAACATGGATTCCCCAATAAAAGCCCCACCAATGACGATACCTAAAATCCCTCCAGCTAGGGTATCATTCTGCCAGGTTTCAAAACTATAGGCCCATCCCGCGCGGTACAGAGCCAAATAAATAGCTTTGAGTTCTGAGGAAATCCAAGTTGAGGGGCGATCGGCACATCCTTCTACAACTGCCTCAAAATCACGATTAATGGCTACCGAAAACCGGTTTTGGTTCAGAACGCGTTGCAGGGATTTCGGATATCGGAAGCGATCGTCGAGGGGGATCAGAGTACGAGCCTTACTTGAATACCAGCTTAACGTTGAGGACTTTTTTTCATCCTCGTCTTCGGACATCAAGAAAAAGCCTTGGCGATACCCGTCAATAATTAAGGGGATATCATAATCCATAGTATTCTACTATAATTCATCAATCTGAAGGTTGCTCTTCAAGGAAAGGGGAAAACTGGGTTGTCCCGATTGAGTTGTGCCGTTTACCTCTTGGCTTGTCCATTGACAAAACGGCGAAAGACCTTAACTTATTATTTATAACTATTCCCCATTACTGATTACCCCTTACCAGAAAAAAGCACTATATCTATGACTGAACCGATTCAACCGATTACGTTACCTCTAGCTAGAGATGCACAACAGGAGGGACAATGGTTACAAAAAACCCTGCATCAGTGGCTCGATCGAGAGTTTCTACCAGAACCAGTCAATCATCAGATTGCCCAGCGAGCCACCCAAGTCTATGTACGACATCGATTGGAAGGGGAAACAGATCTCGGTTCCCTAGTGATTGCGATTGTCACTGAAATGCAGGGATTTGATTTTTCCGAAAGCTTTTATGGCGAATTTGCGATCGCCAATGCAGTAAGTGATTTATTGCTTCAAAGTCTAGGGATTGATACTTGTTGTGGTCAAGGCTAGGGATTGTCAGCCAATCCCTATCTCTAATCTACCAACTGGATTTGACCACTCCTGGTAATAGCCCCTCGTGGGCCATTTCCCGAATCACATGGCGAGATAGGCCAAAATCGCGGTAATATCCTCTAGGACGGCCTGTCGCCCAACAGCGATTGCGCAAACGACTGGGAGCGCTATTACGGGGAAGACGTTGGATTTGACGATGGAGTTCAAATTTTTCCCCTGGATCATCAGCTTTCCGGAACTGCTCAAGTAACTCTTGGCGCTTCTGAGCATACTTCTGTACTAGCTTTTGGCGTTTCTTTTCCCGCTCGATCATACCCTTTTTAGCCATGGGTAACTGGTTCACCTCTGTTCTAAAGACACCATCTTCCATTATAGCACGCTCCTTAGATTGTCACCACTACTGAGGTTAAAGGTTAAACCTAAAAAACGATACCCTTCTGTACCTCTGAGTGTTTCCGTATCCTCCTCACCCCACCGGCTTAATGGGGATTCTAATCACAAATTCCGATCCTTTTCCAGGTTCCGAGAAACAATCAATTTTTCCCCGATGTTTTTCGACGACAATCTGATAACTAATCGACAGGCCTAATCCTGTTCCTTTACCGACAGGTTTAGTAGTAAAAAACGGATCAAATAATCGGCGTTTAACTTCTTCCGTCATCCCTTGACCATTATCTTGAATTCGGATCGCCACATGGGGAGTTTTCCAATCCTTGGGTTTTCCCCGGTCTGTCACAATGGTAATTTGGCGAGGTTCTGCTCGATTTTCCAGAGCATCAATACTATTACTAATGATATTCATAAACACTTGATTAAGTTGACTGGCGTGACATTCAACTTGGGGCAAATCACCATAGTTTTTAAGAACATTGATGCCACCCAATGAGCCTTTAGCTTTCAGACGATGCTGCAAAATAAGCAAGGTATTATCGATGCCCTCATCAATTTGAACCGGTTTCATTTCCGCTTCATCTAACCGGGAGAAATTCCGGAGTGACAGGACAATTTGACTAATCCGATCCGCTCCCACTTTCATGGAATCGAGCATTTTAGGTAAATCTTCGCGCAGAAAATCAATATCAATATCTTCGGATTCGTCCAGAATATCTTCATTCGGTTCGGGATAGTGTCTCTGATACAGTTCTAAAAGTCTTAATAAGTCTTCAATATAATTACTGGCATGAAGAAGATTACCATTAATAAAATTAACAGGATTATTAATTTCATGGGCAATACCCGCCACCATCTGTCCTAAGCCTGACATTTTTTCCGTTTGCACTAATTGCGCTTGAGTTTGTTTGAGCTTTTTCAAGGTCTGTTCTAATTGTTGAGCTTGGGCTTGGGCATGGAAGGCAGCGGCACGAGTTTGGGTATAGAGTTCAGATTGGTCAATGGCGATCGCCAGTTGGTCACAGGCTGCTCGTAACAGTTCCACCTCACTATCGGTCCAGACTCGCGATTTGTGACATTGACTACAGACAATTGCCCCCAATTGACCGGTATGAGTTCGCAAAGGAACTAATAATTCTGACATAATGCCAAATTTTTCTAACAATTCTTGATGATAGGGATGTTCATCACTATTGATCCGGGTATCATCAATGCGGAAAATATCCAAAGACTGGAATTTTTCCACCACTTCCTCCACTTGAGTAATGGGATATTCACCTAATAAACTGGGCAAATCTCGCTCTTGAGCTTCATGGGTAATCGTTAAAATGGGTAGATGGATGGATAGACTATCTTTCATGGGTAAAATGCACCAGAGAAAATGACAGCTATCAATTTGCAAAAGATTGCGAATTTCATGGACAGCGGTATCTAGAATAGTATTAAGATCTAAGGACTTACGAATTTGACTGGCTAATCCAAATAATAAACCTTCTCGACGGCTAATTAATTCAGTTCTGGCCCAAGAGCGGTCAATAGCTAAAGCGATCGCATCAGAAATCCACGCTAACATCTGATAAAGGTCTTCGCTGAAGGGATTTCGACCGAGGACTGCTAACACCCCCAATAAGCGCTCTTCCAGAATCAGGGGATATCCAGCAAAGGCTTGGATCTGTTGATCAGAAATCCAAGCCGGAGCGCCAATGCAAACATCATTAGCCGTATGATTGGTACAGTAAGCCTGTTGGCGGGTAGCGATAAATCCAATCACGGAAATACCTAAGGGAATTCTAGCCTGTAGGGGATCGGTTAAGGTAATTGACCCAGCTAAGGCTTGCAATTCCAACATTTGACTTTCAGCATCAAATGTCCAAATTCTAGCACCAATGGCTTCGAGTTGCTCAATTAAAATTTGCGTACAGCGATCTAAAAGTGCAGGTAAATCTCCCCCTTGTCCCAAAGTTTTTCCGATTTCAGCCGCTAAACTAGACAGTTGCGATCGTTCTAATAAAACGGCTTCTGCTTGTTTGCGCTCGGAAATATCATGGATAGAAATAGATAAACCCTCAGTGTAGGGATAAATTGCCACTTCCAACCATCTAGTTAAACTAGGGTTAAACGTTTCCAAATGTCTTGCTTTCTGCTCCAGAGTAGCTTGGTCACATTCCGGTTTCAAGATTTTTTGCCAAAATTCGGGCAATAAATCCCACAAGAGTTGTCCTAAGATTTTATGCTGTTCTGAAAACAAAAGACATTGAGCTTGGGCATTAACATACGTTATATGACTTTGCTGATCGACGGTTAAGAGGGCATCACTAATACTGTCTAAAATCTTAGTGATTTTTTCTGTCTGTTGTTCAAAGCTTGCTTGGGTATCTTGGCGCTCGGTAATATCACGAGAAACTGTAATCAGTTCTTGGAGTTCGTGAGTTTGGGGATCGTATAATCGGCCAATAGTGGTTTCAAACCATAAATAATGCCCCTGTTTATGGCCCATCCGATAGGTTAGGATGCGAATATCTGCGGGATCGAGAAGACGTTGACCTGCTTTTTGTAAGCGTTGTAAATCTTGGGGATGGAATAAATCTTCAACGTGGGTTCCTAGCAGTTCTTGAGGGGTATAACCGAGTAGCTTTTCACAAGCGCCAGAGGCATATAAACAAATTCCTTGGGGACTATAGCGAGCGATTAAGTCTTGCGTATTGTCGGTCATAATCCGATGGCAGTCTTGACTTTCTTGAAGTTGAGCTTCGATTGGTTTGCCATCGCTTAGAGCTTTAGGCGTGAGTTCAATGAGCCAGAATTTAGGGGTTTGGGATAAGGGGGCAATCTCTACATTAAGAAACTTTCCGGGAGTATTTTGGAGCGTCCAAGTATAGTCTTGGCGATCGCTCATCGGCAGAATGGTTTCTAGAGTCACTTGCTCTAGATCCGAAGGGAAAAAGAACGTTAGAGGTTTACCGACTAGATCGTCTATGGCAGCATCGTGGAGTTTAGCATAAGCACAATTGAGATAGATTAAAGTTGCATTCTGGTCAAGAATGCCCATGGCTACTGAACTTTGATCCCAAACTGCTGAGAGCAAGAAGGTTTGGGGTATCATAGTCAGGTCAGTAAATTCAGATTGTGCCATACTCTTAAGTCTGTCAGCAATTACAGCACGAAGCGCTGGAATAGGTCATGGGTAATCGGTAAACCGTTTTTAACTTTAAAAGCAAAATCCCCCATTGATCGAGTTTCGGAGAGGTTCGGATAGATGCTAGATCTAAATTTTACTCGAAGATCCCACTTAGTTCTCGTTACATTGGCTAAATGCTCGATCCTACACAAGCAAGATTGAACCTCCAGTCTACTCAATGGCAGGGAAAATTATCGGTTCAGTATCGGTTGTCTGCGGGCCGAACCTATCCCGTTGTTGAGGAGATGGTTGCACCTCTGAAGCTGCAACGTCCATTTTACAACCTAGGATCGGGTCACTGCCAAAGTGTTCTTTTGCATACGGCAGGGGGGTTAGTGGGCGGAGATCGCCTTTCTGTGTCCCTAAATTTAAGGCCAGAAACGTCTGTATTCTGGACTACACCCTCCGCAACTAAAGTTTATCGCTCTGCGGGAGAAATGGCTCGAACTCAGGTACAGATTCGGATTGAAGCAGGTGCAAGCTTAATTTGGTTTCCTTTGGAGACGATTTTGTTTAACGGCGCTCTTTATCAGCAGGATCTTCAGGTGGAATTATCTCCTGGAGCGATTTGGTGTGGCTGGGAGTGGACAAGGTTAGGGCGCACGGCCCTAGGGGAGGGTTTCGATCGCGGACAATGGCGCTCTCGAACTCAAGTCACCCAGCAGGGAATGCCCCTGTGGATTGATGCCCAGAGTAGCTTGACCCAGCAAAGGGCTTTAGACGCTGATTATGGCTTGGGAGGATATCCTGTGGTGGGATCGTTCTGTTGCTTGGGGAGGGAGATCGGGCGATCGCTCCTAGAAGAGATACAAGCCTTTTTTCCCCGTTCTGAAAAAAAGTTCTCCGTTGGGGTTACTCGACTGCCTCAAGGCCTCCTCTGTCGCTATCGAGGATATTCTACGGAAGAGGGAAAGCGTTTGTTTATGGGGGCTTGGCAGATTTTATCTCCAGATCGGGGACGAGACAAAAAATCTATGAATAGAATTTGGCCATTATAGCATTAAGTCTTAATTTTGGCATTTTGATCGAAAATTGTCAATAAATGCTATAAAAAAAGATAGATTAATCGGCTAAGGGACTATGCAACTCACTCCCCAAGAAAAAGACAAATTGTTGATTTTTACGGCGGCGCTATTAGCAGAAAGACGTAAAGAAAAAGGGTTGAAGCTAAATTATCCGGAAGCTGTGGCCTATATTTCATCTGCTATCCTCGAAGGAGCAAGGGAAGGGAAAACAGTAGCAGAACTGATGCAATTGGGAACAACCTTGTTAACTCAAGAAGAGGTGATGGATGGGATTCGTGAAATGTTAGCTGAAGTGCAAGTAGAAGCCACATTTCCAGATGGCACCAAATTAGTTACAGTCCACGATCCAATTCGTGCATGAGGTAAGGTTTATGATTCCTGGAGAACTGTTGGTTGAACCTGGAGAAATTGAATTGAATGCCGATCGCCCCACGGTGACGATTTCCGTAGCGAATCGGGGCGATCGTCCGATTCAAATCGGCTCCCATTTTCACTTTTATGAAGTCAATTCAGCCCTACATTTTGAGCGCGATCGGGCCTTGGGAATGCGCTTAGATATTCCGGCTGGAACGGCTGTCCGTTTTGAACCAGGGGATGAACGGGAAGTGAATCTTGTTCCCTTTGTAGGCGATCGCCAGGTCTATGGCTTCCAAGCTCAGATTAATGGCCCTTTACCTAACTAACCGTCCTAACTCACGCATTCACTGCTATACATCAAATTAGCTCTACCACGATACTAGGAACTGTTTTTGTGATAAGTTAAGTTTTGTAAACAACTTCTCACGGAGACACCCATGGAGATTCCAGAATCCATTAAACTATGGAGTCAATTCTTCCACCCCTTCTTAATGTGGGTTTTATTAGCCCTGATCCTCTATAGCATGTATCTGGGTTTCAAAATTCGCGAAACCCGCAGCGCTACCGGTGACGCAAAAAAAGAATTAATCAAAGGAAAATTTAACGCCAAACACCATAAAATCAGTTCCATTATTCTAGCCTTGATGGTGATAGGAACTCTTGGAGGAATGGCCGTTACTTACATTAATAATGGCAAGCTCTTTGTGGGTCCTCATTTAATCGTCGGTTTGGCAATGACTGGAGTTATTTCTATTTCGGCAGCACTGACCCCTTGGATGCAAAAAGGAAACGATATCGCTCGATATAGCCATATTACGCTCAATACCGTTTTAGTCGGTTTGTTTGCCTGGCAAGCAGTAACAGGTCTGGATATTGTGAACCGTATTTTAGAGAATATGTTCTCTTAAATCCATCCTCGAAAGGCAAGGGGCTTCAAACCCCCTTGTCCAAAGCAGCATTAGAGAACAAGAAATAGATCCAACCCCTAATTTCTCGGTTGGCGAGGGAAAGTACGGTTGTAGGTCTGGTGAAAGTCCTTGAGAATTTTATGATTGAGACAATGAGAAACCTGACGTACAATTTGGGCTAAGAGGCGATCGCCTGTTTTTTGAATTAAACTTTGGGGCAGAGCATGAATAAAGTGGGGAAAATACACCTTCACCTTTAAATCTAGCGTCCATTGGGCATAAGTCATCCTCCCCTCTTCACTCACCCGATCGACGGCTTCTACCAACTCCATGGAAGAGCGAAAATCAACCTCATATCCGAGATCTACATCATCGGGGACAGCAATAGAGTTAATTGTATAGATGCCTTGAAGTTGGGGTTGCATTTCCAAGCCGACTTTTGGCTCCACATCATAGCCAAATGCACCGAATTGACCAATAATTAAAGCATAGCCATTCTTACTAATGGGGCGGACTTTCATGGGAGCTGCACAACGGCAAAACCATCCCTGATGGTCGTCAAGATACTCAGCAACGGTTTGGGGATGGGCATTAAATAAAAGTTTGCCTTCAGCTAATGTGGAAAATTGGAACGGTTCCTTGACGATTTCTTCCTGCGCCACAGTTTCCAATGATGTGTACTCTGGAACTGCCCCCAAAATTACATCCGATTGATTGTGGTCTTGCTCTAAATTTAAACTCGATTGAAGCTTCATGATTTTGAACTATCCCCATAATTCGACAATTGGCCACTGGAATAGAAGCTATCACCAGCACATTTACTCAATCGAGCAAATGATTTGATCCCCAATTTCTGGCTCAATTGGGTCAATCCATTTGACCTAATGCTTAGTGTACAAATCTATCCTTATTTTTTTATAATCCAGATCACACCTAGGCAGAGATCTGGATCGGCAGAGGTCTGAAAACCCTTAGAAAACCAAGGTTAAGGTTGTAATGTTAATATTTGTAGAGAAATTGTAATCCCCCGAAAAACCATGAAAGCATTTGTAGCCGGAGCAACTGGAGAAACTGGAAAACGGATTGTTCACGAATTAGTAAAGCGAGAGATTCCCAATATATATTAACAGGAGATGGCAATTGCAAGCCATTCAGGTATAGTGAATCGAGACAAATAATCAGCGTTGGGTTAGGTTCGGTTGTGATTGCAGAAAGTATTGGAATTGGTCTAGGAGGTTCAGCTCTCCTGTTTCTATGGGTGATTGAGAATCAATATCGAGGTCGCCCTGGGAATCAACTGGCCCTGAAGTTTGAACAGTGGCAAGGAGAATTTTTGGCGGCTGACCATTATCAGTTGGTGGGAGAAGCCGTTTTAGTCAATGAAACCTCGACCTTGGAAATTATGGTTCCAGAGGTTTCCGTAGAGGTGGAACTACTCAGTAAGGGATCGTTGGAGGGAGTAAGCTGGAAAACTCGCGTGATTCCCCTGCACTCGGATGCTCCGAGTCGAGACGATGATTATTGGTTTGCCTATATTGTCAAAGTGGGTAAACAGACACGGTTCAAAATTAGCATTGATATTACGGGGACGAATTTGGATCGGGTGCAAACGGCTTGGATTAAGGTCAATTATGTCACCTATGGTCCAGAAGGACGGATTCCAAAAACGGGTCATTCGGTCTATGCGCTCCAGTATCCCGATACCTCCCAATTGGCTTCAGGACGAGAGGCAGAAGGGACGCAGGTGTTTCCGATTCCGACCCATATTTTAACCGATCGGGACGATCCAGCAGCGGTAGTAGAGAGGTATGTTTTGCCTCATGCTCAACCCGGAGATATAGTGACGATTGGAGAAACCCCGATCGCCCTCATGCAAGGTCGGCTGCGCCATCCCACTACGGTAAAACCCGGATGGGTTGCCAAACGGATTTGTTATTATTTTCTCCCAACATCGAGTTTGGCTACCGCTTGCGGAATGCAGACGTTGGTGGATATCGTCGGGCCAGTGCGGGTGGCGTTTGCCTTTGTGGTCGGGGCTTTAGCCAAAGCTCTGTTGCGTAAACCGGGTGTCTTTTATCAACTCGCTGGAGAGCAAGCGCGGTTAATTGATGATGTGACGGGAACCTTGCCTCCCTTCGATCAATTTATTGTCCTAGGGCCAGAAAAACCGGAAGAGGTGGTAGCTAAAATTAAAGAAAAAACGGGATTATCAGCGGCGATCGTGGATGTCAATGACTTGAAAGCCGTTAAAATATTAGCAGCGACCCCAGATTTATCAACGGAGTTGCTCACTAAAGCCCTCAGAAGTAACCCAGCGGGTAATGCTGATGAACAAACCCCCATTGTTCTGATTCGACCCCAGGGTTAATTATCCTCACCGATCCCCCGTTCCCCCTGTCGATTGAGAGAATACCCCATGATACCAGCGTCTCCCCAAAATTTAGAAAAACAGACGGAAATCCGGAGTTTGCAACATCGAGACCTCGATGTGGTGGAAGCTTTACTCGATACGGGGGCTTCTTCTCCGATGCTGGGTAAGGATAAACCCTATTCGGGACAGGATATTCGCCAGTGGTTTGGAGTCTTAAAACTGTTAAGTTTATTTCCTAATCTCTGGCGCTATAAGCTGTCGATCCATGTGGCAGAGCAGCGTCAGCGCTCCGAAAGTACGGATGAACAAGTGGTGGGGGTGATCGAAATTTCGCCTTTTAACCGCACTCGCAGTACCTGGCGGGTCGATCGCGTGGGAGTGAAACCAGGAGTCTCGCGATCGGGGATTGGTTCCCTACTCCTGCGCTATTGTATGCAAGCGGTGCGAGAAGCCAGAACTTGGTTGTTGGAAGTGGATGTGAATGAGGCGGATGAAATTGCCCTGTATCGGCAAAATGGGTTTCAGCCTTTAGCTCACATGACCTATTGGGCGATCGCCCCGGAACAGCTCGCTAAATTAGCCCAACGGGAGCCGGATCTGCCCAATCTCTTACCAGTGAGTAATGCTGATGCCGGACCGCTGTATCAATTGGATACCGTCGCCATGCCGCCCTTTGTACGCCAGGTCTTTGACCGCCATGTGGATGACTTTAAGACTCCCTTGTTGCAATCGGTGATTGACGGGATTAAGCAATGGTGGACGAAAACTGAGGTGGTGAGTGGCTATGTGTTTGAAACGCAACGGCAAGCGGCGATCGGCTATTTTCAGTTACACTTGCAGCGTCAAGGTGAGGGCTACCATCAAGCGGAGTTGACAGTTCATCCTGCTTATACTTGGCTCTACCCAGAATTAATGGCGCAAATGGCTCGCATTACCCAAGAGTTTTCCCCCCAACCTTTATATTTAGCTTCGGCAGATTATCAACCGGAACGGGAGGAACATTTGCAGCAAATTGGTGCAAGTCGGATCGGTCATACGTTGATGATGTCGCGATCGGTTTGGCATAAATTGCGGGAGTCGAAGTTAGTTTCTCTGGAAGGTCTACAACTCTCGGATATGCTGCAAGGCTTACAACCAGCCGGAAAACCCATTCCGGGACGGATGTCAATTCTCCATTCTTTGAGTCTGGAGGAGAATGCGGAAGACCTTTCCCCTGGTGACAAAGAGGGTAATGGTGGAGTTGAAGGGGATGGCACTGGGGAGAACGGTTCATCGGTGGAGCAATGATTTTAGTCGAAGAAACCGGGCTTCTGGTTGCCAGTGCGATCGCCACTGAAAACCCAGCTACTATAACCTATTCCCCATTCCCCATTCCCTGCTAGGGAATAGGGAATAGATTATGGTCGCTAGGTTTCAGTTAAGATAAGCGAGATCGAAGTTACAGGAGATTGCATGATTTCAGCTTTGGGTTTGGATATTGGTCAGAAACGAATTGGGGTGGCAGGATGCGATCGCCTCGGATTACTCGCAACCCCCCTCACTACCATCTATCGTGAATCTTTTGAGACAGATATTGCCATCCTCAAGCCGATCATTATTGAACGGGAAGTCAGTATTTTAATCATCGGTTTGCCCTATCGGATGGATGGACAATTAGGCACTCAAGCTCAACAAGTGCAAAAGTATAGCGATCGCCTGCAACAGGCTCTTCAATTACCCGTCGAGTATGTAGATGAGCGCTGCACGTCCCTGGAAGCGAAAGAAATCCTCGTCTCCCGAAAACGCTCCCCATCTCACAATAAAGGATTAATTGATGCCCAAGCTGCCGCCTTAATTTTGCAACGTTGGCTCGACGATCGCGCATAACTGGAACAATACTCTAGGACATTCACCTCTCCATTAAACTAAAAGAGGCAAACCCGATCAAATCCTTTTACCCATTACCGATTACCCTTGTGCCGTGCGAAGCGCATATAAGATATGATAAAAGGTCGAAGTGAATCCGCGATCGCTGCGGTCAATAGGAAGTAACCCTCATGGCTCAAGAAGCAATGGAGAACGATCCCCTGACTGTATTCTTAACCGATTCTGGGGGACAGGAATTAGAATGCACAATTGAATATTCCTTTACCCATGAAAACGAAAACTATTTCGTTTTATTGCCCAAAGATACCCCTGTCGAAATTTTTGTCTGGCAAACTTCTGGAGAGGAAGAAGATCTAGTTCCGGCAGAAGATCCCTCTATGATTGATGAACTGTTTAACTTAGCTAAAGCAGTTTTATCCGAACAAAATCTGCAACTCAAACGTACCGGAATTACACTCACTGTAGAAGGAGATATTCCTGATTTAGAAGAAGAGGATGATGAAGATATTGATGGCGATCTCGAATCATTCCAGTTATTAGCCAGCTTCTATTTTGGTGAAGATGAGTATGAAATTTCTACACCTTTAGACCCACTTTTCTTGCTCGGGAAAATGGCAGACCATGGTAAAGCCACCGAGCTGTCTGAAAGTGAACTCAAGACAATTGAACATTTACTACCAGAGATTGAACAGACTTTAGCAGAAGAACTCTTGGCTTAACACCTGAAAACACAATCCTTAGTAGTGGCATAAATTGCCAAAATATTTAGGGTGCATCCGTAAAATCAGATAAAACTTGCTTGGTTATGACAACCCGTAATTCACGAATCACAAAGTGGTTCTTTTATTTAATGCTTTTACCCATCGTTGTTGCCTTCTCTGGATGGCAAGGATGGCGGTGGTGGAGTTGGGCTATTAGTCCGGTTATGTCTGCAAGTGCTGAGGCCAGGGATCGTCAAGTGCTAGTTGAAATTGGCCTCGGAACTTCAGGACAACAAATTGGTACGGATTTAGCCGATCTCGATCTCATTCGCTCAGAACAGGCTTGGAATATTTGGGCGAAATGGCTTAGATTACAAGCCAAACTTAAACCGGAGTTAGAAGGCTATTTCCAAGCAGGAACCTATCAGTTGTCTCCCACCCAGTCCTTACCGGAAATTGCGGCTCAAATTCGATCGGGAACCGTGATACAAACTACTTATACCATTCCAGAAGGCTGGACGTTGGCCCAAATGGGGGATTATTTTGAAGACCAAGGATTTTTTACATCCCAAGAGTTTTTAGAAGCAGTTAATCGAGTTTCTGGCCAAGATTATCCTTGGTTACCTTCTGTGCCGAAATTGGAGGGTTTTTTATTTCCAGATACTTATCAGATTTCTGGGGATAATTTGACGGCCGATCGCATCGTTCAACAGATGTTAACTCAATTTGAACGGGTGGCCCTGCCTCTGTATCAAAAAGCTCAAGCGCAAACGGATTTGAGTCTTTTGGAGTGGGTGACGTTGGCGAGTATTGTAGAAAAAGAGTCGGTTGTTGCTCAAGAACGAGGGGTGATTTCTGGGGTATTTCATAATCGACTGCGAACAGGAATGACTCTAGGCGCTGATCCCACGGTGGAATATGGTTTGGGAATTAAGCAAACGCCGGATCAACCGTTGACCTTAAAGGATGTGAATACTCCAAATCCTTATAATACCTATTTGAATCCAGGATTACCGCCCACGCCGATTGCTGCTCCCGGAACAGCGAGCTTAGAAGCAACCCTCTATCCGGAAACAACGGAGTATCTTTATTTTGTGGCTCGCTATGATGGGACACATATCTTTAGTCGCACTCTCAATGAACATAACCAAGCGATTAACCAAGTTGCCCAACAACGTTAACCCTAAATGGGTCTCATTTTTTTGTCCTATGTCTTCTAATCTTCTCCTGCAACCGGATCTCGTTCTTGGTGGCCCAATTTTGGATTTAACGCCAGATTTGTTGCGCTTGCACGATCTCAAAGGTCTGATCCTAGATGTTGATGATACTCTTGTACCCATAAATTCACCAGGTGCTTCTGATGACTTGAAAAATTGGATTGCACAGATCAAACCCTTGGTTCCCATTTGGCTGGTGAGTAATAACCTAAATTGGATTAGAATTCGGGCGATCGCTGAGTGTTTAGACTTACCATTTATGATGGGAGCGGCTAAACCTTCCCGGCGAAAATTGCGTCAGGCTGCCGAAAATATGGGTTTACCGATTGAGCAGATTGCAATGGTTGGCGATCGCCTGTTCACAGATGTCTTAGCTGGGAATCGTTTGGGAATGTTTACAATTCTAGTTGAACCCATGGTCGATCCCCACCACGGTTATCGACCGTTTGATGTTCGATCCTTTGAAGTGTGGTTATCTCAGATGTTGGGCGCTCGCTTGAGTCCTTCCGTACAAAACTTTACAAATCTTGATAAAACCTGAAAAAACGAAATATAAAGAAAAGATTACGAATCGGGGATCATCAACAAATTGATGCAATTATGAGAATTAGTTCAAATGGGGTCAGCCAATATAAAGACCCTAAAGATAAATCCCTGTAAATATTTTACCCTGGTAAAGCGCTGGCCCTCACTATAGAGAAGCCGGCGCTTTCCACATCGTAAAGGAAGCTGCTGTAAGGCTGGGGATCGCAGAAGCGATCCCCGAGATATAGAGCTTCGCGCTAGGCAATAGGCAATAGAAAATGTGCGAACTCTCCCTTTCTCTGCTACAGGCAAAAAGAAATAGAGGCGAAAAATTTTTCGCCCCTACTTAGGTTTTGAGAATTCAACCCTGTACTCTATAACAGAGTAAACTGCTGTATTTTGGGTTGCATATTCTATGTCCCTAACCCTTGTCATTAAAATTGGTACGTCCAGCCTGACCGATCCGGAAACCGGAAATTTGGCCCTATCCACCTTAGCCCTATTAGTTGAAGTCTTAAGCCAACTGCGCCACCAAGGACATCGCGTGATTTTAGTCTCTTCGGGAGCCATGGGAGTCGGGTGTTCGCGGTTAGGCTTGAAAAAGCGCCCCCGTGATATTGCCCTCAAACAGGCGATCGCCGCCGTCGGCCAAGGTCGCTTAATGCGGATTTACGATGACCTATTCACCACTCTCGATCAAGCGATCGCGCAAGTGCTCCTGACTCGCAGAGATCTAGAATCAAGAGTCTCCTATGTCAACGCCTACGATGCCTTTCAAGAACTACTCGATTTGGGCGTGATCCCCATCGTCAATGAAAACGATACCGTTGCTACAGACGAACTGAGACGGAAATTTGGAGATAACGATACCCTAGCTGCCCTAGTTGCCAGTCTAGTGGAAGCAGATTGGCTATTTTTACTCACAGATGTGGATAAACTCTATTCTGCCGATCCCCACTTGGTTCCCGATGCGCAACCTATTGCCCACGTTCATAACCTGGAGGAGTTAACCGAGGTGGAAGCGGGAGAGGCTTCTACCTGGGGTACCGGAGGCATGAGTACCAAAATCGCGGCTGCTCGTATTGCTACCAATGCAGGAGTGCGGATGGTGATTATGCAAGGACGCTATCCCAACCAAATTCCACGGATTTTAGATGGGGATGAAATTGGCACTCAATTTCATCCCGCTCCCCGAACACTAAATGCTCGTAAACGGTGGATTGCCAATGGGTTGGTTCCCTCTGGTACTGTGGTTCTCGATCCAGGTGCAGTCAAGGCCATTTGCGATCGCGGAAAATCCCTATTAGCCGTCGGAATTTCTGAGGTAATCGGCCAATTTCAGGTCTCAGAAGCCGTGACGCTTTGCGATCTTGAGGGTAAGGAAGTCGCTCGCGGAATCGTCAACTATGGCAGTGATGAATTAGATTTAATTAAGGGCTATCGTTCGGATGACATTCCTGACCTTTTAGGATATGAAGGTTCGGATACGGTGGTTCATCGAGATGATTTAGTTTTGATGTAATAGAGCGCTGAGGGGAGGGAATTCAGAATAAGGAATGGAAAAAAACCCGATTGTTCCCTTACTCGTAATAGCGTTCTTCTAGCCAAACCCGTACCTCTTGCTCAGAGTCAAACATCAAGTGTTGGTGGCTGAGGGGATCGTAAACGTGATAAATCCAATTCCCATCTCGGTCTTTTTTCTCGGTAATGCGAGGTTCATCGCTGTACCACCAAATGGCAACAAAATAGTTCCAAAGCTTCTGGAGGCGATCGCCTGGAAAAATAGAATGGGGAAGCTGAGGTACGCTTTTTAGATCGGTTAAATGTAACTGCGATCCTTTCGTGATTTCTGGAACAGTAGTGGTGTTTTTCATGGATCGTGCCCTCAATGCTGATCAATGGTGGTAGACAGGGGATAGAAATCTGTCAATAATCGAAAAATTCGTTGCCCCTACTTGCTATATCTCTAGTTTGGACAAAAGCTAGAAAAAAAAACAGATGCAATTGAGCTAAATTGTAACCATAACAGTTTTCCTTCTAGAAACTGTTATGGTTGATAAAATCAATAACTGTACTGGAGCGTTATGCACTTACGACCGATTGAGCAAACCCAAGGCGCTAACTTATATGAACAGGTGGCCAATCGTATTCAGGCCTTAATTGCGGAAGGAACCCTGCAACCGGGCGATCGCCTGCCTTCGGTGCGAAAAGTCCATCAACAAATGTCAGTGAGTATTTCTACTGCCTTAGAAGCCTATCGTCTCTTAGAAGACCGGGGACTCATTGGGGCTAAACCCCAATCTGGCTATTTTGTACGCTCGCTGAAATCGCCTCCGGAACCGGATCGCTCTTCCCCAACCCAAAAATCCTGTCGAGTGGATACGTCCCTCGTCTTTCAAGTGAATTCTATGCTCCGCGATCCAGAAATCATTCAACTTGGAGCTGCTGTACCCGGAATGGACTTATTTCCTCTGTCCACCTTAAACCGTCTCATGGGTCAAGTGATGCGCCAAGATCCAACCTTAGTCCATAGTTATACTCCGCCTCCAGGATGTCTTGAATTTCGCCGGGCGATCGCCAGACGGTTATTGGATGCGGACTGTGCAGTAACCCCAGATCAAATTGTGGCCACCCATGGAGCTACGGAAGCAGTGTACTTATCCTTACGAGCAACTACTCAACCCGGAGATACAGTGGCGATCGCCTCCCCGTGCTATTATGGATTACTCGAAACCCTATCTATACTTCATTTGCGAGCGTTAGAACTCCCCACCCATCCCAGGGAAGGAATTTGTCTCACTGCCCTAGAAACGGCTCTCAAACGGAAACAAATTAGCGCCTGTGCCCTCGTCTCTAATTTTAGTAATCCCCTGGGAACTTGCATGAGCAATGAGAAAAAACAAGACCTAGTGGAATTACTCGCCCGGTATCAAATTCCCCTGATTGAAGATGATGTTTATGGTGACTTGTCCTTTGATGGCGATCGCCCTAAAGCCATCAAAGCCTTTGATAAAGATGGATTTGTTTTATACTGTGCTTCCTATAGTAAGGTTTTATCTCCAGGATTGCGTGTCGGTTGGGCCATTCCTGGACGCTATCAATCTACAGTGGAACGACTTAAGCTAACAGTAAATATGAGTACTTCTCCGGCAAGTCAACTAGCGATCGCTGCCTTCCTAGCCAATGGAGGATACGATCGCCATCTGCGAAACCTGCGCCGCGCTTATGAACAGCAAATGCTACAAATGATTCAAGCGATTTGTCATTACTTCCCTGAAGACACAAAAGTTACGCGTCCGACAGGCGGTCAGGTCCTCTGGATCGAACTTCCTCCCCACTTCGATGCAATGGAACTCTTCTACAGAGCGGGTCAACATAAGATCAGTATTTCCCCAGGAATTATGTTTTCACCATCTGGAAGCTATGGCAATTGTTTCCGGCTCAATTCCGGTTTACCGTGGTCACCAGAAATCGAACAAGCAATGGAAACCTTGGGGCGGTTAATTAGCGAACAGGAAGAGTGAGGGGAGATGGGGAACATGGCTAATTACCTAATTCCCCATGACCAGCGCTTCATGCTATAGACACTTAAGGAGCAAATCAGGTGATTACCATTAATCTAATAGACACCATTTTAGATCGGGCCTTATCGGGTCAAGATATCTCAACGGATGAAGCCATGCTCTTATTGCAGCAAAGGGATTGTGGAGTAATTGAAGCGATTCGAGAAACTAGCGATCGCCTGCGAAAACAGCAAGTCGGCAACACCGTCACCTATGTCATCAATCGCAACATTAATTTCACCAATATTTGCGAACAACATTGCAGTTTTTGTGCTTTTCGTCGAGATGACAACGCTCCAGAATCCTATTGGTTAACGATAGAAACGATGCTTCAGAAAACGGCGAATGCAGTAGAGCGAGGAGCCACCGAGATTTGTCTGCAAGGGGGCTTAAATCCAGCCGCAAAAATCGAAGGAAGGACCTTAACCTATTATCTAAAACTCGTACAAGAGATCAAAAGCCACTATCCCCAACTCCATCTTCATGCCTTCTCTCCTCAAGAAATCCAGTTTATAGCTAGAGAAGATCAAATCAGTTATGAAAGCGTCATCTCTAGCCTACAAGAAGCGGGGCTGGGATCGATGCCAGGAACTGCCGCCGAAGTTCTCGACGATCGCGTTAGAGCCATCCTTTGCCCCGAAAAAATCAACACCCAAACCTGGGTAGAAATTATTAGCACTGCCCACCGTTTAGGAATGCCTACTACTAGCACCCTATTATCTGGACATATTGAAACCCCCCAACAGCAAATCACCCACTTAAATTATCTGCGAACTCTACAGCAAAAGTCCCTAGAATCCTATCCATCAGCCATTACAGAATTCATTTTATTGCCCTTCGTTGGTCAAGACGCACCGCCCATTATTCGTCATCGAGTTGGGCGAGATCAACCCCTATTATCTGATGCTTTATTGCTGACCGCAGTTGCTCGAATTTTTCTGGGTAAGTGGATTATTAACCATCAACCCAGTTGGGTAAAATTAGGCTTAGACGGGGCAACCAAAGCCTTAAATTGGGGATGTAATGATATCGGTGGAACTCTGATGGAAGAACATATTAGCACCATGGCTGGGGCCCAGGGAGGGACTTGTATCGAAGTGGGAACCCTACAAGCTGCTATTCGCTCCATCGGCCGAGATCCGCAACAGCGAGATACTCTTTATGGGACTATTTCCGGGTAATGGCGAATAATGATAAGAGTATCCTAATGGTCTATTTTCTCCATTGTTAACGGATTGATATGCTATGGCTAGAACTCGATTTGTCGTTTGTCGGCTGATGCTCCATTTAGCAGGAGATCGGATTGCACCTTTGCTGGGGGTATTGAATGAAAAGGCACAAGAAGCGATTAATGCAGAAGGGGATATCAGCGTTTTGGGTGAGGGGTTGGTCGATATTGCTGAATCTTTACTGCAATCTGAATCCTATTGGCGATCGGCGGCGAATGAAGGGGATGTGATATGGAAAGAAACGGAAGCAGCCGATTATGTGCAAGAGTTGTTTACAGATTCAGCCCAGCGCTATTTGAGCCAGCCCGATTTAAGTGATAATGACGATGACGATTTGCTTTCCCTGCCGATTACAGAGAATATTGTAGTGATGATGACGATCGCCTTTGAAGGAGAATCGCCCGATCTAGAAACGGATTTAGCCAGCTTCAGTGCCCTACAGAAGGGATTAAAAACAATGATTAATCTCCATTATCAAGACCGACTGCGAGCAGTGCAAGTCCATTTTTCTCCCGCTCGATTGGGCGATCGCCTCACGGAGGATCAACTGTTACTCAATTTCTCTGAGCTGATCCCTCTCTAGCTCATGGCACAATAGCTTTAAGGAAACCTGATAACATAACCCAATTCAATTCTATGTGGCGCAAATTCTTAACTGTCTTTCTGTGTTTTACCTTACTCCTGACCACAACTGCTTGTGGTGGCTCATCGAAGCAAACGGTCAGTTCAACCCAAACCGCGAGCGCTCCTGCGCCCGTGCGTAACCCGGTCTCTAGCGGAGAATATCCGGTACAACAAGCTACCTATGATGATGGTACGGGGGAGTATGGCTTGATGTTACTGAATACTCCGGCAGGAACTGGCCCCCTATTTCGCACGAGTGATGTACAGATGGCACGACTCACGGATGAGCAGATTCAAGCGGGAAAAAGCACTTATGCTGAAATTGAAGGCGATCGCGCTCTTCTCTATATGACTCCAGATTTTCAAATCCAATATGTTCATAATGTGACTGAAGATCGGACTAACCCGCAAACGGGACAAACAGAAACGGTTATTGTGCGCCGAGAATCTAATTTCTGGACACCGTTTGCAGGAGCATTAGCAGGACAGGCAGTTGCCAATATGCTCTTTAGTCCAACTTATTATGTACCCCCTGTTTATCAAGCTGGAACAGTAATGACTGGTTATGGTGGCTATGGCAATACCTATAATCAAGCTGTAAACAGTTACCAAAGTCGCTATAATCAACCGCCAGCAGCAGTTAAAAATCGTCAAACTCTCCGCACAACTGGCAATCTCCGTTCTCCCAGTACCACCACCAACGGTAAACCCAATTCGACTAATGCCAATCGCTCGACGGGTTCTGGGTATGGTAGCTCTAACTTGCGCTCTTCTGGCAATTCCCAATCCAAACAGCGTACATCCAGTTTTGGCAGCGGAACCTCCCGTCGCTCTTCCGGATTTAGCAGTGGTCGCAGAAGACGGCGTTAATAATGGGTAATAAATAGGTAATGGGTAATAGGGAATATCCCCATCTCCGTGTCTCCCCATTTCCCCATTCCTCCATCACCCTCAACTGCCCAATTGCTTCAAAGCGTCCAGGGCGCGTTTAAAATTTGTAACATCTGCTTGAGTATCAAAAAGCGCAGCAGCTTGTTGTAAATCAGAGATCGCCCCTTCCTGATCTCCAATTCGAGACCGGGCTAACCCCCGGTTCCCGTAGGTAAAAGCATTCTGAGGTTCAAGTTCTAGCGCTCGACTATAATCGGCGATCGCATCTTGCCATTGTTCTTTCCCAGCATAGCGATTGCCTCGATTGAGATAAGCCAGAGCTAAATTTAACATTAAGGTCACGTTCTGGGAATCCCCATGGGAAATCACCCGTAATTTTCCCGTGACTGCTCCTCTCATATCTCCCCGATTTTCATAGATCATCGCCATATTTTCTGGTAAATTCAAAGGAGATGAATGATCCCATAAAGCCTGATGTTCACCCCCCTCCTGATCGGCGATCTGGGCGGAAAGGCCAACCCCTTGATCTCTATGCCATAATTTCAGAGCTTCTTCATACACTTCAATTGCCTCTGAGTAGCGCTGGAGTCTTTGTAATAAATGACCTTGTAGCTCTTGGAGATGAATATCATGAGGAACTAAAGTAATCGCCTGTTCAATGGATTTCAGAGCTTCATCATATCGATTTAACCAGACTAGCTCTTCTGCTCGCGCCCGCCAAGCCGGTGCAAAGGTGCCCTCACTTTCAGTAATGGCTTCTTCAAAAGCAGCTAATGCCTCGTTGTAGCGTTTTTGAAAGCGCAACATCATGCCTAAACCGTACCAAGCTTGATAGAAAGATTGATCCTGTTGAATAGCCCAATTAAAGGCCAGCATTGCTTCTTCGTACTGCTCCAATTGCCAGAGGTTCATGCCATAATTAAACCAGGCAATCTTATCCGTACTACTCCCTGGTATTTCCAAATGTTTCAACAGAGAGTCCCGGATATGCTCAAGTGCAGTGGCGTGTAACTGCGGGGGAGGATTAGAGTCTAGCTTTAGCCAGGCGGGATCAATCTCCACAGAAGAGGCTAAGTCCAAAAAGGTCTCAATCGGAATTCCCACTCCATAGCCCAACTTCAGGGGACGAATTTCTCCCTCTTCATCTTCTTTTATTTCCCCCGAACCCCGACCATGAACCCCAATCACATGACCTTGAGTATCTAATATTAATCCTCCACTCATTCCGGGAGCAGTCAAATTAGAGTAAACCATTTCATAACCATAGGTTAGAGATAAAGACTCAATTCCCGGTTGCCTTTGGGTTACTTCTAGGGCACTTTGGATCTGGGAATCCTGACTGAGCAACCGCCCAGTACTTAAGAGACGTGTGGGAGGATGGGAGGTTCGCTTTAGAGAAGATACTGGCCAACCCGATACAAAGACATAATTTAAGCTCTCGGAGCTACGCCAATCATAGTTTCCTAACGTTGCGACTTGATACGGTCGATGACTTTCAAATTCTACAATAGCTAAATCTACACCTGTTAGAGGTCGTATTTGTTCTGGGTTGATGGGGTAACATTGACCATCTGGAGTCACCAGGTGATAATCAGTTGGGTTACGGATGACATGCTCGGCGGTTAAGGCATAATAGGTTGAATTATTTTGGCCAATGATGATCCCAGAGCCAATACTTTTAGAGTTAGCAATCAAGACCGTTGTTTTTTGGGCGATCGCATCCACTTGGTGAACTAAGTTCAGATTAACCCATTCTGGAACAGCTTCAGCGATTCGGTGTATGGGAATACCCCAAGCCACTTCTCTCATTTGATTTTGCAAGGGAAGCTTGGGTCGAGATCCATCCTCAAAAACATAGGGATTGCCCCAGAGAGGGTAAGGCATCATGCCATTAATACTCATCAGTTCTCCCCTCGAATTTAGGACTGGGCCCCCACTCATCCCTTTATAAATATCGTTGGTATATCCGATCTGATATCCTTGTTGTAGGGATTGATCGGGAATCAGCGTAATTTCCCCTTTGGTTAAATTCAAGGTTTGTGTCTCATCTGAAAACCCCGCTGCTATAACTTTTTCGTTGATCATTAACGTCGCCGATGATCCCAGTTGAGCAACTTGATAATCCTCTGATGATTGGAATTGTAGGAGTTCTACATCTTGGTGATTCAGAGGTAAATCTTGGAGAACCCTAGCTTGATAAACTCGACCATCAGGCATTTCTATCTGATAAGAGTCTCCTGTCGCAATGACATGACGAGTCGTCAAAACCGTATAAATGGCTCCATCTCGGTGAATTAAAGTTCCTGAACCCCCAGTGGTTCCAGTATTCACCTTAACTGTAATTGTCTGAGCTATGTTTTTTATTTCTGTATATGATAAGCTAGTTCCACTGGGAGTATGGTTACAGAGAGGATAAGACACTTGCTCATGAAGCAGTTTTAAGGATAGCCCTAGGGATAAACTGCTTAGACCAGCCACCAACACTATCACGAGGCGTTTCATTGTTAATCCACTCCCAATCTATGAATTACCCTCATCCCACCTCTATTCTGATGGGCTTGGCTTACTAAAATGCACTCCTCCATATCACATAATACCGTTTATGGGAATAGGGGTAAAACCCCTTTTATGAAATTCGAGGTAGCTTCCCACCCCTCTACAAAAGTGAGTATCCAAATTTATGCCAATAAGTGGCACTAGAAAAACAGTCCAACAGAAAGAACAGTAGGAACTTAAAAGAGAGAGATTAATCAGAAAGACTATTTTGTAGTTCATTCAGTTCAGTCAATTGTCCGGATCATCAGAGCATTACTCGCGAATTATTCTTCTAGCAATCTCCATTTTTGGGCAGGAAAAAGTACATATTGCTCCCTTGAAACCGAAGGATTGAAGCTAAATCACCCATCAAGGTTGATTTAGGTGTTTTGTATCATTTAATTGAATCATTAAGTATAAAAAAACACTTAGCTAATTGAGTAAGTGAACAACAGTAGTGAGGAAGAAAGAACACTTAACACAAGGGCAGTTTAAACACTAGCTACGGTTGTGTTGCGTCTATTAATTAGTGTAGCGAGAAAAATGGCTCCATTCAAGTTTGCGAACAAAAATTAGGGAGTGAGTTCAATATAGAAAAGACAAAAAAAGAACCGAGAGCGGTTCCTAAACCTATTTTTTGGCTCTGACTAACGAGAATTTACTGAATGTTTTTCTACGGGAGCTCGATCCATGAGTTGGTTTAAATCAATATAGATTTGATCCGTATTTGACCCTTGTAATAGAGGATTTAAACCATATTGACCGACATCAAATAAATCCTGAATGACGCGACTTGCACTCTCTCCTGGTTGGAGGGTAAACAGGAGTCCTGTACAGGGCCCTCCCAAGACACTAGAGACACAAATGACATCCAGACCATCTTGAATACCCGTAGTGATAAAATTAGCAATTCCCTGTTCCTGGTAGTTTTGTAGGCGATTGGAAACTTGTTCGCATCGAGTCTGAGGATCGTAGCCAAAAGGCGTAAAATATTCAGAAACCCAGCGAATAATGGGAATATTCCCTCTAGGAACGAGAGCAAGGGTTGTGGGAATACCATCACGGGAAGCGCCACAAGCAAAGGTTTGAGTTTGATTGCTCTTGATTTGGGCGGTTGCCCCAACCGCCAATAAGGACAACATCAAGGCTGTAACTGTAGATTTGAGCTTCATAGGAGTATTTGGGATAACTGAAGCTAGACAAAAAAAATACAAAGGTGGACAACTTACTATGCTAGTTCAGGTTCTACTTTACCATTTCTGACTCCGCAATAAAGAACCGGATCAAAGGGGATTTGATGATATATCCTTAACTAAAAAGACTAAAGGGCAGAAGATCGCACTCCAACAGCAGTGGGTCATAGCTTGCTCAGGATTCAGATTACTTGAGGAGTACAGCAGTATGAAATACGGCCTTCATGGGTTAGTCGTTTTCGGATTAATGATGGCTCATTTTCCCGGTCGATCGCTACCAGCGATCGCCTCTCCCATACCATCCTATGTGTCCCAGGCTGAAGATATTACCGGACAATGTCGGGCTGCTGGTCGGGGAACTTTCATCCACTACGAACCTAGTGATGATTCGGGCAAAATTCGTGCCCTTCAAGTCAACGATCGAATGATCTTAGGGGGCAACGAACAAGATGGATGGATAGCTATCACTGAGCCAACTGTAGGTTTTGTCCGTACTAGAGACCTCAAACTCTGTACAACGGAAAAAATCACCCTCTGTGCTAGGGTGGGTACATTTATTTATCAAGACCCTTCTACCGGATCTAAACCGATTAGAAGTGTTCTTCCTGATGAATCTGTTGTGATGACCACAGAGTTAGTGAATGGATGGCGTACGGTACTAGAACCGCGTCCGGGATTTATTCAACAAGGGCGTTTAAAGGAATGTGAAGAGTCCTCTTCAAGAGTTCCCACTCTACCGAGCCGTACCTCAACTGCTCTGGCTCAACCCAGCACGAGTTTATGTCATCGAGTCACCCCTTTAGTTGATGATGGTCTCAATGTGCGCTCTGTACCTACGGAAGCAGGGACGGTTGTTGACACTTTAACTCCAGGAACTCTGGTAACGCTGCGATCGACTACAGTTCAAATGGATAGTACCGGGCGCTCTTGGGTTTCTATCATTTCCCCAGTCTCCGGTTGGATTTCGGATGGGTTTGAGGGAAATAAGAGTAATTTAAGGCCTGTCTCGTGTGGGACGACTCGATAAACGCAAGAGGGACAAGGCAATCGCTTTTGGTACTTCGGGTTTTAGCGTTTGATCGGGTAGCTTATGATAGCTGTAAGAGTGGACGATTGTTCGCTCTTACAATCCGGTCTGATGGATATTTGAAAGGACTATAAATTAGCAGTTTGGACGATCAATTGCTGAAACCGCTATATCCTGAAAGATGACTTTTAAAACAGGACTTCATCGTATGTTCATCCTCATGGAAGCTGGATCTTTTCCTCTCGCCTTTACCTTGGTTTATGTGGTTGGATTTATTGCTGCGGTGGCGATCGGTTCGATCGCCTGGTACAACTCTAAGCGCCCCGCAGGATGGGAAGATGCAGAAAAACCCGATTATATTCCAGACATGAATAAAGACAAAACAGACTCTTAAAGCTTTTTCTCCTCTAGCGTAGCGCTCTACATGAGTTGGAGGCGCACCATAAAAAAGCCATCCATCTGATGACGGTGAGGCCAAATCTTAATCCAGCCTTCAGGGGTAGACAAATGAGCTAAGGGGGAGGGCGATCGCACGGGAGAAATCCTCCATTGGGGATTCTGGTCTAAAAAGCGGCTAATTACCTGCTCATTTTCCCGGGGGTCGAGGGTACAAGTGGAGTAGACCAAAATTCCCCCGGGTTTCACCCAAGATGAGGCTTTTGTCAATAGTTCCTGCTGTAGCATTGATAGCTGTTCAATCGACTCTGGAGACTGTCGCCACCGGGCATCGGCATGACGGTGGAGTGTCCCTAAACCGGAACAGGGGACATCGACTAATACGCGATCGCCCTTTTTGGAAAACTCCTCAATCTCGCGCAGATCCCCTACACGGGTTTTAATCGAGTGTAAATCCAGACGTTGGGCATTTTGGCTGACCTTTTTCAAGCGCGAACCTTGGCGATCGCATCCCCAAATTGTGCCGCGATCGCCCATTAATTCGGCTAAATGGGTCGTTTTGCCTCCAGGAGCAGCACACCCATCGATCGCCACTTCTCCCGGTTGTGGATCGAGCAAATACCCCACCAGTTGGGCGCTACCATCTTGGATGCTCCACCATCCTTGCTCAAAACCAGGTAACTGCTGCACTGCTCCGACTTTTTTCAATAATCTCAACCCTTGGGGAGAATAGGGCAGTCGCTCCACCGGAATATCCGACTCCTGGAAAGCCTTTTCGACTGCTTCCACCGAAGTTTTATGAATATTCACCCGCAGATCCAGATGGGGAGGATGGTTAAACCACTCACATAACTGTTCCGTTTCCGTTTCCCCGAGTTGGGTTAACCATTTTTCCACAATCCAGTTGGGATAACTATGGAGAATCCCCAAACGTTGGGCAACTGGATCGGGTAACTTCAGCGGATCGCCAGGTAACCTCGTATACTGTCGCAATACTCCATTTACCACTCCAGACAAGCCTCGCAAACCATTATTTTTTGCCAATTCCACCGTCGTATGCACCACCGCAGGAGCTGGAATTTGATTCAGATACCGCAGTTGATACAAGCCTAAATAGAAAATCAACCGTAAATCCGCCGGTTGCTGCTCAATCGGTTTACGAGCAAATTGACCGATCAGCGCATCGAGCGATCGCCTGCGCCGCACAACCCCATACACCAATTCTGTGACCAAACCCCGGTCTACCCCTGCCAGTTGTGCCCCATTCAAGCCCCGATTTAAGGCTACATCGGTATAAGTATCGCGGCGATCGATCTCCTTGAGAATTGAAAATGCAACTTGACGAGGATTAGCGTTAGGCATGTCAATTTTTTCTAGACCGACCCGTTAATGATAAGGGTTGGGGCGATCGCAGGAAAGCTTTTTTTCAAAAAACAAGAAAATCTTAAGCTTACAAGAGTTGGAATTCTAGTTTCTCACAAAAGCTATAATAATATTGTATATTCTCAATTTTTGTCCCTCAAAATAGACTGAATAGAATGGTTCAAAAAATCGCTCTCTTTAATCATAAAGGTGGAGTCAGCAAAACCACCACCACATTTAATCTAGGTTGGATGCTGGCTGAGAAAGGGAAAACTGTAATCCTTGTCGATACCGATCCCCAATGTAACTTGACCGGTATGGTTTTGGGAGAAGAAACCGAAGACGATCAAGAGAGAATTGCCGCTATTTACCAAACCGATTCAAATATAAAAACTGCTTTAGCCCCCGCTTTTGAATCCCAACCTAAACCGATTGAAGCGGTCGATTGTATTACAGTGAAAGATCGAGAAAGATTATTTTTATTACCCGGTCATGTTGGCTTGGCTGAATATGAAGTAACGTTAGGTATTGCCCAAGAGCTAAGTGGTTCAATTCAAGCTCTAAAAAATTTACCCGGATCGATTACAGAGTTATTAAACAAGACCGCAGAAAAGTATCAAGCTGATTACATTTTGATTGACATGAGTCCCAGTTTAGGATCGATCAATCAGAACCTACTCATGACTAGCGATTTTTTTATTATTCCGACAACAGCCGATTTCTTTTCCGTCATGGCGATTGATTCATTAGCTAAGGTTTTACCTAAATGGTATAGTTGGGCTAAGACTGCAAGCTCTCTTCCTGTTCTCAAAGAAGCTGTTTATCCATTTCCAGAAGTGAAGCTGAAATTTTTAGGAATTATTGTGCAAAACTATCGGATTATTAGAGGTAAGGAAACAGCCGCTTTTCAAACCTGGATCGAAAAAATAGAACAAAGTGTTTCCGAAAAAATGATTCCAGTTTTAGACTATAATCATATGATCGATTCAGGAAATATAAATAACAAATCACACGACTTTATACTGACAAAAATACCGGATTTTAATAGTTTGATTGCCTTATCTCAAGAACACCAGAAACCGGTTTATGCCTTAACAGAGGAACAGCTAAAATCTGCTCGCTGGTATGGAAAGGTTGTGGGACAAGCTAAAGAAAAACAGGCTCAATTTAAGGCGATTTTTTCTGAATTAGCCGATCAAATTATTACTCGTACTTCTTCTGTCCATGCAATCAGCTCTTGATCAATTCCGGATTAGCATTACTCGTGTTCGAGATTTGATTGCCCTTCATAATTCTGTTAGCGCTCAATCCACTGCTGCTCTAGATTTATCCGATATTTTGAGAGCTGCCTTAGTGTTGACAGTGAGTGCTTTAGACTATTATATTCATGAAGTGGTCACCCTAGGCATGATACAGATTCATCAAGGGCAACGTGCTGAGCCACAAGTCCCACCGAATACTTCCCAGTCTACCTTTTCACGGTTTCAGGTATCCTTGGGCAGGGCAAGACAAGAACGATTAATCATCAATGATATTGCATCTTGGTTAGAGAATGAAATCCAGCAAAGTCAAGGTTCATCATTTTTGCAGCAATCTCATACCGTATCATCCTTACTTCCTATACTATCGAATACTCTTGTCAACAAACTGAATAGTAGTTCTTGGCTAGAAGATGAAATTCGCCAGAAACTCAGTTACCAAAGTTATCAGCAATCGGAAAAGATTGCGGATGCGATTAGACTAATTTCAGATAAAAAGCTATGGGATGAGGTTTCAGTTAAATTAGGGCGATCGGCAAAAGATGTTAAACAACAACTCAGCTTAATTGTGGATCGACGCAATAAAATTGCCCATGAAGCAGATATCGATCCGAGTTTTGGGATCGGTAATCGTTGGCCGATTGATGCAATAATGGTTAATGATGCAGTTGATTTTATTGAACAAGTTGTTGAGAGTATTCATCAAATCCTCTAAACAAGTAACTTAATGAGAGAATCGCATGATATGGGAAATTGAATCTAAGGAAATACAAGTGGGTCGGATTGTCCAATATTATATCCGTACCGGCAAGGATTATCTGCACGTTCAAGAAGTCTTTCAACTTTGGCAAGATAACCGTAATTTTCGCTTATTTTACAATCGCATACTTGCTGATTGTTGCTTTTCTGCCTTTCGCTGGGAAACGCCTCCTTGTACTTCCCAAACTCTGGATCGCATCTTTGAATATGTGCTGATTAATCAACCGAGTTTATGTCGTTCTCCCGATCCGGATGCCTTTAAGACCTATTTTGATTCAGTCTTTGTTGGGGAAACAGTAGTTAGTTTTCCGAATTTGAGCAGGGATGCCCGTTTAATTGTGCCTTGTCCCATTGTCTCGGACTCGAGTTATGTTCATTTCGCTTCCTTTGTGCGGGAGGCTCCAGAGTCTCAACAGCAGGAATTATGGGCAACTATAGGTAGAGAAATGGTGGCTCAATTGACGCGATCGCCAGTTTCCCCCATTTGGTTAAATACTGCTGGCATGGGGGTTCCCTGGCTCCATATTCGCCTCGATTCTCGACCTAAATACTATAGCTACACCCCCTATAAGAGAGATAGAGAGGTAAGGGGATGAGGAAATTCCTTCCGACTCCCCACACCTGACTCCTTAGCCATTATTCTTTCTACGCAGTTGAGTAGCACCCAAACCGAGTAACATTAAACCAGCTAGAGCAGAGGGTTCGGGTACGTCAACGGGTTCTTCAAACTCAGAGAGGCTAGTAGCTGTGCGATCGCTCGCTGAAGTCCGTACTCCATATTTTTCCTCCAAAGCCTGTTCTTTCGCTTCAGCTTGTGCAACAACCTCTTGGCGCGTATTGGCAAGAATGTCTTGAATCTCCCGCTCTAAATCTTTACGCTTTTGTTTTTGCACATTGCGTTGAGCGATCGCTGTTTTGCGACGTGCTGTCGGTTCTACCATCGCTTCTTCATTGTCTACATATCTAGGGTTATCTGCACGGATTTGATTAATCAGGTTGTCATAAGCGCGGTTTGCCGTTTTCCAGTCATCTTGAGCTGTGGCTAAAGCCTCAGTTCCGTGCTTATTCTCAATCTTCTGGATTTCCTTGTTGGCGTTCTTGATCTCATCCTGGAGGAACTTGCGGTATTTCTCGTCTTTGGTGTTCCAGGTGGGATCGTTGGCTTCTCTCTCATTCAACTCGGCAATCTGCCCTTCTGTTTTAGTGATAAACTTAACCTGCTTTTGAATTTTATTCGCCGCATTTCTGACACTTAAAGCTGCTTGTCGATTAGCCCAGGTTTCATTGAAACCAGGAGTTCCTTTCCGAATCTCTTTGTTCTCTTCGTGATGGTCTTTAATTTCTTCATTCCAGATCCGCTTTTGTTCAGCCTGGAGGCGATCGTACTCAGTATTAATTGCTTGGAAATCATCATCCCAAATCCATTCCACACCTAGTTGTTCGGCTTGCTCATCTAGGGGGAGCGGTTGAGTTAAAGCCTTGAGATTGAATTCAAAGGCAATCAGGTGTTCTCCTGCATGATCAAAGCCAGAAGCATCAAATCCTAAATCACTCAAACGAGTGCTGTCAACAAAGGAAAATCCATCATTGTAGGCGCGAGTTCCTTGAGCCATCACATTGTATCCTGGCCCAGTGAGGTTGTAGTAGGGGTTGTTCCCACCCAGTTCATCGGATTGGATATCTCCAAAGAAGTTGCTTACATTAGTGTCCACCAAATCCATGTAGTTACCATAGGTGCGGTGACCAAAGTTGTGCATCCCTACCCCTTGAGCGGTCACACTATTGTAAACACCGACTCCAGGAGCATTAGAATCATTGGCTTGGGAGAAGTTAATCGCAAAGAGCTTACCGGAGTTTTGGGCTTCTTCAAAGGTTTGGTTACCGGAAGTGAAGAAGAGGTCACCCCAGGCGATCGCGTTGCTGCTGCGATCGCGTCCTTCTCCATTAATACTTGTATTCCCAGTCATCACCACAACAACTTTCCCATTGTTGGTTACCGTAGTAGCCATTCCTCGCATGTCGTATAGCGGGCCATCTGTATTATCTCCAACTGCATCTTGAGTGAATTGCCAACCATTGATGTTTTGGTTTCTCTGGTGGGCCATGCCATCATTGTTACAATCGAGGAAAACGCTGAACGTTCCTCCTAAAGAGGCTGCTTGTGCAGGGGAGGTAAAGAGTGTAGCTAAACCGAGAGTCGTTAATGTTCCGAGGAACTGAGTTGTCGTCTTGTAGGTCATGATTAATTCTGCTAAAACTCTGTCTGTTGTTGTTTGTCTTTTTTGATATCACCCTCTCATGAGAAGCGGGATGATATCCTTTAGAAGCACACGTATCTCTCAGAATAATTTAAATCATTCATTTCCGTAAATTGTCGATAATACTGAATTGAGGTTGAAAGAAACTTGAAGCGTATAGGGGGATTCTATCATGTGATTAATTTATCCTGTATAAATACGGGTTTTTAATCAAAGATTTATGAAAGATATACTCTCCACTATCTTGAGTAAGGGTTGATACGGGGATAGGGGGACGCTCCAGACGCGGGCAACTCCAGACACGCAGATGAAGGCAATTCTATTACTCCCTATTCCCTAAGATTTAGTAATCTCATAAATATGGCGATTCATTTGCATCGATTCACTTAAATCGACCATCGGTAAAGGATAATCCACCCCCATCTGCACGCCAAACCGTTTTTGTTCCACTGCTAACAACTTCCAAGGTTGATGAATTTTAGTCGGTGGAACATGGGCTAATTCAGGCAACCAATGCTTGACATATTGTCCTTTAGGGTCATACTCTTGAGATTGTTTAGCAATATTAAAATAGCGGAATCCGCGCCCATCATTGCCAACTCCCGCCAAATAATTCCAATTTCCCCAATTGCTACAGGGGTCATAATCGATTAAACACGATTCAAACCATTCCGCCCCCATACGCCAATCCATACCCAAATTTTTGGTCAGAAAACTGGCAACATTTTGCCGACCTCGATTCGACATAAACCCAGTGGTGGATAGTTCTCTCATATTGGCATCCACTAAAGGAAATCCTGTAATTCCCTGTTGCCAGCGCTCAAATTGTTTCCAATCCTGTTTCCAGGGTAAAGATAATCCTTGCAGTCCAGAGGCGTAAAAAATTTTATTCCCATGTTTGGCACAAATGAAGCGAAAATAATCGCGCCACATGAGTTCAAAAATCAGCCAATAAGTGGATTCATTTTTGATTCGTTCCGATTCATAGTTTTGCACTTCTTCATAAATCAAACGAGGAGATAGACAACCGAGGGTTAACCAGGGAGAAAATTTAGAAGAGCCATCTGCCCCTAACATTTGATTGCGAGTTTTTTTATAATGTTCTAAATGATTGCCCTGCCAAATATAATCTTGTATCCGTTGTAGTCCGGCTTTTTCTCCACCCCTGAAAAATAAAACGGCTCGTGGATCGGAGCGGGGGTGTTCGAGTCCCCACTCTTCTAGGCTGGGGAGAGTTCCCCGATCAACGTTCAGGGAATTCGGTAAGGGTGGAAGAGCATCAGGAGTCGGAAGGGTAGGACGTACCCTAGAGCTTTTTTCAACGGGTTTCCGATAGGGGGTAAAGACTTCGGGGATATCGGCGATCGCCCAAGGTAAGTCTTGAGGGTGATATAATGTAGACCCCCAAAAGCCCTGGGTACTAATCTGATGTTGGCTTAAGGCTTTATTGAGTTGAGTTTCTACTAATTTTTCTTCTGCTGTGACTTCCTGATGATAATAAAGGGCACTGATGTTTAGGGTTATAGCTAACTGGGCAATTATGTTTTCCGGTAAGCCTTGACGGATAATCAGATCGCTCCCTAGATCTCTTAAGGTTTGGCGCAAATTAGCAACACTTTCCAGGAGAAACTTAGCTCGAAAAACCCCCATCTTGGGAAATCCAAAAGAGGTGTTCTGTAACCAACGAGAGTCAAAACAATAGATAGGAATCACCACAGCGCCGGTTTTCAGGGCTTGGTTTAGGGGTTCATGATCGTGCGATCGTAGATCGTTACGATACCAAAGAAGGATCGGTTTTTGGCTCATCAGTCTACGAGATCTCCTGGTGATACAGCGCTTCGCGCTGTTATGGTGTACAGCCTTAAAGGCTCAAAGCCATGTACCACAACCCTATTCCCTATTCCCTATTTCCTATTCCCTAGCGCGAAGCGCTATATTTGCCTAGGGGATAGATCGATTGATTTAGCAGGCTTTTCTTCAGTTTGCCATAAAAGAGAAAGGCTTTATAAGATTGGATTGATAAACCGGGTGATGAACATGGCGAATTTGGCGGTATTGGAACAAACAGTAGCATCTATGTTTAATCCCCAAGTGGTGGCTCCTCCTGCGGGGGAAGTAGTGGAGGAACTGTTAGCTTGGGAAAAGTTGGCGAAAAGGGAGAAAATGCCCTATGGCTTCGAGCAACTGAGCGGAGCTTGGCGCTTATGTTGGATCACGGGGGAAAAACAGGGGCGATCGCTCAATTTAACGCAGATGAGGTTAGCGCAGACCTTACTGCGATTGATTCCGATTCAATTGGTGTATCGTCCGTTGGCTGATTTAGAAGGTATCGATCGAGAGAAATTTGAAGCGGGGGAAGTAGAGAACCGGATTCAAATTGGTTTGTTTACTCTAGTGGTTTTTGGGCCGGCTAAACGGTTAAAGTCTAATTCCCTGCTAGCTTTTGACTTTACCACCATGCAAATCAAGTTCTTCGATAAAGTCTTGTTTTCTACTCTGATTCGCAACGGAGAAAATCGCAATGCCCGATTTTATGGTGCGCCCATCCGTGAACTGGCGTTTTTCAACTATTTTTTAGTCCAAGATAAGTTGATTGCTGCTCGCGGGCGGGGCGGTGGGTTAGCTTTGTGGGGACGCAGTGGTGGTTGAGTCATAGATTCCTTGCAGAAGGTGAGGGAATAGGGGAGAGGGGGAGAAATAAACCCATACCCTCATGCATTAGATTTCCTCCGTTATTGCACTTTAGCGCTCCGAACATTTTAGGGCTAAACCCCTACAACGAATTGCAGCTAATGCACTATTTTAGATGAAATAATAGTTAAAAGAAAGGAATGAAAAAAATAGCGGGAAAAATAATTTTGCTGCTAGGGATCAATTACTTGGCGGCATTTGTTTTTCAGTTGGGTTTCCTGATGGGAATAATCTACAGAGATGTTTTTTTAGGGGCGGCAATAGGTTCTATATCTCTTCCTGCCCTTCTTCTACAACCCTGGTCTTTTTTTATTGTTGCTGCACCCTCTGGTGTATTATGGTGGCCTCTTGTAACGACGGGCATCACGATTGTGCTCTACAACTTGGTTGGCAGATCGAAATTCCGGACACCAATCGACTTACTCTGCTCAACTACCCGTAGCCGAATTGCTAAGATCTGCTGGATATCTTTTGTGGTGGTGGCTTTGTCTCTTGGAGTTTCTAGGTTAGTGGATTTTCCACCCAAAAGGAGCGGGATTCCAGAATTATATTATGTGGAGAAAGCAGTTAAAAAAAACTCACCGATTGAAGATTCAAAATACTATTATAAAGCATCTTTTATAGACTCAGAATTGCTCTGGAAAGCAAAATTGGATGAAGAACAATTTTTTTCATTGATGTCAGACTTAGGTCTAGAGCCAAAAACCGGATTAACTGAGGAAAGTAATTTTTTTCTACAAGGCCCGTATTGGTGGGAACCCAAGATTTATGAAGGATCTATGGTCTATTCGACTCCTGAGTTTCCTGATAAAAATCGCGGCAATGATGGTTTCCATGCATTGGCATCATGGAGTCCAAATGACGAAGTCATGTTTATGTGGATAAAAGAGAATTTTTAACTTCCAACAAATCACTGGTCGTGACGGTGATATCAAGTCCGTTGAATTATAGCGCTGCGCGCTAGGGAATAGGGAATAGGGAATAGGCACGAATGGCGATAGCTTGTATTGCTTAGGCTCTAAGGCTTCAAGCTGTACTCCATAGAAGAGAGAATCGCTATAACTTGTAAGTACCATACCGCGCAGCGCTATAATTACAAGCTGTAGAGACAAGGTGTGCCTTGTCTCTACCGTGATGGCGATCGCCTACATCTAGGGGTTAATTGCTTGTTCTGTTAGTCCATTGAGTACTTCAGCAATCTTATTAATGACCTGCGCCCCACAACCCTCTAGGCTATGTCGTTGGCTGAGGTAGTGCGGATCGTTATAAGCAATTTTTACGCCCTGCTCATCTTCAAAAATGAGCAGCTTCTGCGGCAAGTCAATACCGATGCTTTGCTGACACTGCATGAGTGGCGTTCCAGCCCTAGGGTTACCGAAAATCACCACACGGGTAGGCGGTAGCTCTAAATTAGCATTCGCAGCGTTTTGGGTATGATCGACAGTCGTAAAAACATTCAAGCCATTCGATTCAAGGACTTGAATAAAGCGTATCTCTGTTTCTTCGACGCTATAGGAACTCGGCTTAATTACCAGACCTCTAGCCGTTCTGTTTTGGGCTGTTGCTGAGGGTTGGGGCATAAGGGGACTAAGGGCAAATCCTAGACTCAATGATAGGCCCAACGCAATGAGACTTAGTGTACGCATACTCACAAACCGGAAGATTTCATTCACAGCTTATCGCTATAGCTCTGATTTGGTGACCAACTGAGACACAGACGCAACGCGATCGCCTGACAGTGATCTGCGTCGCCAAGGCTGCTCAATGACCATCACAGTTTAGCTCGTAGAAGATCATCCTTCACGATGAGGGGTGTCACCCATTAAATAGAAAATTTTGAAGACAATAAAAACATAAGAAATGAGGAAGAATACTATGTTATCCACGAAAGAAAGACTATCTGACTACATCTCACATCTGTTCGCTTCAGTCGGAGCCATGAATGCGATCTCTGCCGAAGAATTGTTCTTCCTGCAAGTTATGTCCCAAACCTTTGGAGTCGGAACCGAAGAATACAAAGCAGCTTGTCGCATCTTAAGAGGAGTAAAACGAGGCAAGGTTAAGGTTATGGGAAAATCCTTAGCCAGCTAGGGAATAGGGAATAGGGAATAGGGAAACTAGGTTTTCCCACTTCTCAGTACAAGATAAATCTGCTACCGATCGCGAATAAGCATTCTTACTTCTGATGAACAGGGAGATCGAGCTATGGCGATCGCATTTGTTTTTTGATCGAGAACATTTTACAATCCAGCTTAAGGTATAGACTTTTAGCAATGCAACATCTAAAATAATGAGGTAAGAAGCAATCCAAGTAGGATGGCTTTAGTCTAGCTCCTCTTTTCCTCCCCAATGGATGATCGACTCACCCATGAACACCTTTAGTCAAACGATTTGGTTAGTCCCGGCTTATGCCATCCTCGGTGTATTAATGACAATTCCTTGGTCACCGGGTTTGATTCGGCGAACCGGCCCTCGACCGGCTGGTTATATTAATTTATTAATGACATTAACGGCTTTTATCCATAGTCTCCTCGGTTTACGGGAAGTGTGGGGTGCGCCTGCTCACTATTCCCTCAATTGGCTCCATGCCGCTAATCTGGATATTACTTTTGATGTTGAAGTTTCAGCCACCACGGTCGGCGCATTAGTGGTGATTTTGGGCTTGAATATTCTCACCCAAATCTATGCCATTGGCTATATGGAAATGGATTGGGGTTGGCCTCGATTCTATGCTCTGCTGGCTGTCTTTGAGGCAGGGATGGCGGTTCTCATGCTTGCCAACTCCCTATTTTTCAGCTATGTGATGTTGGAAATCCTCACCTTGGGAACTTACCTGCTGATTGGCTTCTGGTTTAATCAGTCTCTGGTAGTGACGGGTGCAAGAGATGGATTTCTGACCAAGCGAGTCGGCGACTTAGTTTTACTCATGGGTGTCGTGGCTCTTTATCCCCTGGCTGGAACCTGGAATTATGATGAATTAATCGTTTGGGCAAATACAGTAGAGCTGAATCCGACAGTCGCCACGTTATTGGGTTTAGCACTGCTGGCTGGACCTTTGGGGAAATGTGCCCAATTTCCCCTACAACTGTGGTTGGATGAGGCAATGGAAGGGCCGATGCCAGCAACGGTACTCCGAAATGCGGTCGTGGTTTCTACCGGGGCTTGGGTGTTAATTAAGATGCAGCCGGTTTTGGAGTTATCGCCCTTTGTGGTGAATACAGAAATTGCGGTGGGGGCGTTTACTGCCGTTAGTTGTGCGGCGATCGCCTTAGCTCAAGTGGATATTAAACGTGTATTTTCTTATGCCACCAGTAGTTATTTAGGCATTGTGTTTATCGCGGTGGGGACTGGAAACAGTCAAGGAGCGTTAATGCTGCTGTTGACCTATGCGATCGCCATGGCGCTGATGTTAATGGCGGTAGGCGGTATTATCCTAAACAATATTGCTCAGGATATTACTCAACTGGGTGGCTTGTGGTCCCGTCGTCCCATTTCTGGTATTTGCTATGTAGTCGGCGCTCTCTCATTAGTGGCGGTTCCTCCCCTCGGATGTTTCTGGGGACTTGCAGAAATTGCCAATGGGTTATCCCCAACTTTATTAACCGTTTTGTTATTGGTGAATGGATTAACCGCCTGTAGTTTAGCGCGGGTGTTCGGACAACTATTTACGGGTTCCATTACAGATTGGACAAAGCGATCGCCAGAAGGATTATGGGCACTCGTTTTACCGATGATGGTTTTACTCGGTGTTGCCCTCCATTTACCCCAATTATTAGCCGTTTTAGGACTATTACCTACTCTGAGTTTAGTGACACAACCCGCCTCTTTATTGCTAATTGGCTCGACTATAATCGGTGCTGGGATTGCCTTATTCCTCTATGTTGGCGACCGAATCCCCAAACCCATTAAACTTCCTGTTCCAGGAATTCAAGATTTCTTTGCCTACGATTTCTACACTGCCCAACTCTATAAAGTAACGGTCATCGCTATTGTGGGATTTCTGGCCAAATTTATTGATTGGTTCGATCGCATCTTAGTCGATGGTGCAGTGAATTTGATCGGTCTGTTCACCATCGCCAGTGGTGAAGGTTTAAAATACAACACTACGGGACAAGTACAGTTTTATGCCCTCTCGATTCTTATGGGCACCATTCTCTTTGGATTATTACTCGTTTATCCCCTAATTTCTGCTTTCCCTTAATCAACTCTCCCTATGCTATCTGCCTTACTCCTGATTCCCCTATTAGGCGCGATCTCCATTTTCCTCTATCCTAAACCCCAATCGAGTCGGGCGATCGCCACTATTGCCAGTCTTGCCAGTTTCGGTTGGAGTCTCTATTTACTCAAATTATTTGACCTCAACCCACCAGAACTGAGCGCAGTCCAATTTAGTGAATTCCATACTTGGATTCAACCCCTGGGTCTAAACTATAGTGTCGGTGTTGATGGTCTCTCCTTACCTCTGCTGGTTCTCAATGGCCTTTTAACCCTCATTTCCCTCTACACCAACCGTAAAGATCTCGAACGCTCTCGTCTTCATGACAGCCTGATCTTACTGATTAACGGTGGAATTGCCGGCGCTCTAATGGCGCAAAACTTGCTCTTATTTATCATCTTCTATGAATTAGAACTGATTCCTTTTTACCTACTCATTGCCATTTGGGGAGGAGAAAAACGGGGTTATGCTTCAACCAAGTTTCTCCTCTATACCGCCGTTTCTGGCTTAATGGTAATCGTAGGATTCTTAGGACTTGTGTTCCTGGGTGACTCGGGTAGTTTTGAGTTTAGCGATCTAGACATCAATAGCCTGGATCTGATTACCCAACTCCTTCTCTTAGCTGCGCTACTGATTGGATTTGGGATTAAAACCCCCCTCGTTCCCCTGCATACCTGGATGCCAGATACTTATGTCGAAGCCTCCCCCAGTACCACGGTACTGCTCGGTGGGATTTTCTCTAAGTTGGGAACCTATGGCTTATTGCGCTTTGGACTGCAACTATTTCCTGTAGGTTGGGAAACCATTGCCCCAGGGTTAGCCATTATTGGGACAGTCAGCGTTATTTATGGAGCCTTAAGTGCGATCGCCCAACGGGACATTAAACGCATGGTCGCCTATAGTTCGATTGGTCACATGGGGTATATCCTGGTGGCAGCCGCGGCGGGGACTGAACTGAGCGTGTTAGGAGCGATCGCCCAAATGATTGCCCACGGCTTAATTCTTGCCCTCCTCTTCTTCCTCGTCGGTATCGTCGAACAAACCACCGGAACCCGCGATCTCGACGTTCTCAACGGCTTAATGAACCCCATTCGCGGTCTACCTCTCACCAGTGCCCTCCTGATTTTAGCCGGAATGGCTAGCGCTGGTATCCCTGGTTTAGTGGGATTTGCCGCTGAATTTATCGTTTTTCAAGGCAGTTTTGCTACCTTCCCCATCCCCACCCTACTGTGCATTTTTTCTTCAGGATTAACAGCCGTCTATTTTGTCATCTTAATTAACCGCACTTGTTTCGGTAAATTAGACAATTCTCGCGCTTATTATGCCCGCGTTACCCTGAGCGAACAATGGCCAGCCTTCGTGCTAACTGCCATTATCCTCTTTTTAGGCATTCAACCCAATTTCCTATTGCGCTGGATGGAACCAACCACCAACCGCATCGTCGCTGAACTGCATCAACCTGCCAAAATTGAAATTGCCCAAAACTTACCCATATAGAGGAGATCTCGACCATGAAATTAACAACTTTAGGAACATTAACGGCGGCTATTTTAGCCCTCCCCATTTCCCTCACTCTCTCTGGAGTAACTCAGGCTCAAAATACCTCCATTAGTAACTTAAATCGAGAGGAAAATACCACTATTTCTGGCACAATTATTGGTTGGGGAGAAGCCGATGAAAACGAATTTATCCTCCAAGATTCCACCGGAACTATAGTCGTAGATGCAGGCCCCCGTTGGTCGCAAGACCTGAATCTGAATATCGGAGACACAATTGCTGTTACTGGGGAATTTGATGATGGAGAATTTGATGCCTTTTCCCTCACCTATGCCGATGGTACAGTGGTAGATATTCAGTATCACGATGATGAAGAACAGTGGGAAAACTACGATCGTTAGTTAGGTACAGTAGGCAGGAAAAAGCAGCCATAGGGTTCAACATTCAACACCCTTTTCCTGCCGAACCTAGTATGATGTTCTATGCTCCATTCTCTAGCGCGAAGCACGTAAAACCATGCCTGAAACTTTAGAGTCATTAACCACAAAACTGCCTCCTTCAACTCACAAATACGCCGAAGTTATCCATCGCTTAGAAGCCGGTGGTTCCATGTTGCCGGACACCCCAGAAAACCTGATGCAAATTATCGGCATTTATAAAGCCTATGCCGTTCCCATGGATTTCTATTGGCGGGATTTACTTTATATTGCCGAGCAGGTTTTTCTTGACCCTTTACCCTTCTTTAAATACTTCTTACCCCAAGAATATTTAGATCTGCCGAACCACTATGCTGGAGACACCGCAGATTTTCGAGTTTGGCAAAAAGGAGAAGCCAGCGCTCACCCGGAATTATTGGAATTTATGGATAAGGGAGAACTCAAGAAAAAACTGCCGAAATTATTCCATCATCTTTGGCACGATCGCGTCAACATGGAGTTTGCTGAAGCCTGTATGCGTGCCATGCTCTGGCATCAGGGAATGGGGGGTCAGTTTTATGACTACCTGGAGAGTGAGGAATATATCGCCAACTGCGATAAGGCAATTAAAGCTTATTTTAAGGGCAATCCCTTGATGTTGGGACTCTATAAGCTCTTCCCACAAATGTTCTACGAGAAGGTGCGCGAACTCTCCTACTACGCTAACCTCGGCTTATTCTGGGAAGTCATGGCTCCCGTGTTCTTTGAAATGAGCGATCTTTATGATGCCGGAGAGTTCAAAACTGTCCCCGATGCCATGAATTTTCTAGTTAATGGTATTTTCATTGCCGCCGGACGACCTATTTATCACCATGTTTATGTTGGTGATGAATGTTATGAAATTATTCCCAAATCTAAAGGGTTTATGTGGCTCTATGAAGCTGCCCTGCCCTATGTGGAAGCTGTATTTTACCGTACTGCGCCCTTCCGAGGAACCAAGTCCTACAACGCCCAAGCTAAACAAGTTCCCGAAGAGCAAAAAGACTTTCACTATGGCATTCTCTACGCCGATGTTTTCCCGGTGGGAACCGCAGGCATTCCCCCAACTCTTTTAATGCAAGATATGCTCCATTTCCTCCCTCCTTATTTAGAAGAGTATTACCAAAAATACTGTCGAGGTGAAGATGATATGCTGATTCAGTTGGGAATTACCTTCCAGCGATCGATGTATAATGTCACCTCTGCGGTTATTCAAGCCTTAAGAGTTGCCCTACTCTATCCCTTAGACGATCCCAACCCCGAACACTTATTAAAAAATCGCCAATTCTTTGAAGCCCAAATGGATCGCTTCCTCCGCCCAGAAGCTCGTTTATCCGATATCCAAAGCCAAGATTATCGTTGATTCAAAGAATACCTGGAAACTGGGTTTTCCTTTTTCCTCTTGCCTTGTGCCTTGTGCCTATTCCCTATTCCCTATTCCCTAAAAAATGCCCAACATTGTTGAAATTGCAGTCAGTAATGAGGCCTTCTCCACCCTCGTCACAGCCGTTAAAGTGGCTGGGTTAGTTGAGGCGCTCCAACAACCTGGTCCCCTCACGGTTTTTGCCCCTAATGATGATGCTTTTGCCAAATTATTACCGGGAACCGTAGAGAGTTTGGTACAGAATATTCCCCAACTTCAGCGTATCCTGACCTATCATGTAGTTGCTGGACGCTATACAACTGATGAACTAAAGGATTTGGAAAGTTTAACCTCTCTGGAAGGTTCCCCCATTCCCATTCACTGTGGTGAAATTTTTGAAGTTAAAAATGCCACGGTTTTAGCCCCAGATATTGAAGCGAGCAATGGCATTATCCATGTGATAGATACCGTGATTTTGATGGGGTAAGAGTCTCTTTTTTCTCCCGATCCTAGTCGTTAGAGATCGGTCGATCGCTGTTGCAGAATACGCTCGGCGATCGCCAAATCAATGGGAGTTGTTACTTTAATATTTGTTTCTTCTCCCCTGACAATTTTTACCGGTAACTGGCATTGCTCAAATAAAGCCGCATCATCGGTGACTTCCCAGCCATTGGCACGTCCCTTTTCATGGCAGTCTTTAATTGTGTCTACCGCAAACCCTTGGGGCGTTTGGGCAGCCCAAAGATCGGCGCGGTTGGGAGTACTTTCAATCCAATGCTCAGTATTGACCACCTTAATGGTATCTTTGACAGGCACCGCCGCAATTAACCCCTGGCATTCTTGAAGGGCGATCGCACACCGGTCAAACAACTCTGGAGTCACCAAACACCGGGCCCCATCATGGATCAAAACCCCCTCAGCGCCTTCTGGAAGAGCCTGTAAGCCGTTGTAAACCGATTTTTGGCGTGTTGAACCCCCCACAATCAAATGGACGGGTTTTTGTAGGTCTAAGCCACCGATAATCTCCTCAAACGCTGGAAAATCAGTCGGTTGTCCCATAATGCCAATCCATTCAACAGTTTCCGCTGCTTCTGCTGCTCGTAGCGTCCAAGCGAGTAAAGGATCTCCCAATACAGTTAATAAGAGCTTATTGCGATCGCTCCCCATCCGCTTACCCATCCCTGCTGCTGGAATCAATACATGCATGATCGTTATGAATTCACAATTAACAATTAATAATTTTCATGTCGGCGACAGCCGAAACAATGGATTTGTAGGGGCGGGTTTTACCATTAACTAGAATACCTACGAGTCAATTCCCTAAACCCACCCTCCTTCTCTGTGTCTCTGTAGTTTACCATCTACGATACGCAAGCTAGAAGCCTGGTTTCTTGAAGAAACCAGGCTTCTGGGAACACAAGGGGATTAATTCTCGCGACTAAACCGGGCTAACAACTCCTCACGAGAAGCCTGCATACAAATAGGAATGAACTCTTCTAGAGACCGTTCCATCATGCTGTCAATCATTCCTCCTAACTCCTCATCCAAGGAACCAAACCGTGTTCTCAATAACGTTTCAATCGTTACTCGTTTAGCCTGTTGAACACCTTCTTGTATTCCTTGTCGAACACCTTCTTGTATTCCTTGTCGAACACCTTCTTGTATTCCTTGTCGAACACCTTCTCGTACTGTATCTTCTCGCCATTTTAAGTAAGCCGGTGATAATTCCATAACTAACTCCTGGTCTTCGGGATTGAGATCTATCTTAGCTTGTACATTAATTCGCCATACCCCAATCAGTTCTAGTATATTACGCCGTTGCGGATCGTTTTCTGGCAGGTCTAGCACTTGTTGGATGGCTCTTTTTTGGGTTCCCCCTTTTCCCAACAGTCTTAACCAGAGGGTTTCTGGGATTTCTGGGAGTTGGTTAATCGCGATGATTCTGGTGTGGAAAATCTCAGCAAACCGGTAAATTCCTGTACACCATTTTTTTGCATCTGAGTGAGCGCCACAGAGATCTAAGACTCTTTCCGATACGGTGGGGGTTAAAATCCACAGGGTAGGTAAGGTTTGGGTCTCTATCGGTTGTGTATCTCGCTTGGCTTGACGGTAGAATTCTCCATGGATGTACAGCAGTTTAAGTACACAACTGCTAATTTCTCGTTTACTGGGACAGTTGCGAAAAGGTTCCCACAAGCAAGGCGTAGAAGCCAGTTGAGCCAGTAAACCCAAGGGTGGAGGATTGCAGGGAGGTTCTGGGGAAGGTTGGAAAAAGAGATCAATGTGCAAGGTTTCCCCTGGAATTTCGCGGCTAATTTCCACAGTTCCTAGGGGTTCGAGCAGTTCTTTTAGGTATGCTTTGGCAAATTGATCGTGGGGTTGACGAGTCATTTCAATAAAAATTGCTCTGTGGGGCTAAGACAACGGATACAATGCAAGCGTTCATACATTCTACAGAAGGTCATGAAAGTAGTAGCCCTTGTTCCGGGTGGCATTGGGGATCAAATCTTATTTTTCCCGACTCTCGATCGCCTGAAACAGTCCTATCCGAAAGCTGAAATCGATGTCATTGTTGAACCTCGGTCAAAAGGAGCATATCGCGTCAGTCAGTCCGTCAACGATGTGTTTGCCTTTGACTTCAAAGACCGCAACTCTCCAGCAGACTGGGGAAACCTATTGGGCATTTTACGCGATCGCGAATATGAAATTGCCCTCTCCCTCGGTCAACGCTGGACAGTTGGACTACTCCTCTGGCTCACGGGTATTCCTACCCGCATCAGTTACCAAGGCCTGGGGTCACTTTTCCTCTCTAACCCCATTCCCCTGAAAACCGAGCAATACGCGGTTCATATGTATTATGACCTGCTTCAAGGTCTCGACATCACCAGCCCCTGTCCCGAACTCTCCATCAATGTGCCCAAAAAAGACATTGAATGGGCCGAAAAGCAGCAGCAAGACCTAGGTATCGGTGAAGGGGGCTATCTCTTAATTCACGGTGGGTCTAGCCAATTGGCCCAAACCAAAGGCATTGATAAAATCTATCCGGTAGCAAAATGGCAAGAAATTGTCCAAACCCTCAACCAGCAACAGCCAGATTTACCCATAGTGGTATTAAAAGGCCCTGAAGATGAAGCTCTGGTTAACCAACTTCTACAAGGAAATCCCAACTTGAAGGTCACGTCTCCACCAGATATAGGTAAACTGGCAGCCATGATTGCCAATGCCAACTTAATGCTTTGTACCGATAGTGCCCCCATGCATTTGTCTGTGGCCGTGAAAACCTTTACCATTGCCCTATTTGGCCCCACAGACCCGAAAAAATTACTCCCTGCCAGCGATAAATATATCGGTATTTCCTCCCCTACGGGCAAAATGGCAGATATCACCTCCCAAATGGTGCTGGAGAAAATTCTCGGCAGTTAGCTCTCTATTGTTTGCCCTCATACCCCAGCCCCCCTTCTGCTTCGCTCAGGGCGACGCTTCTCCCGCAGGCACTGCCCCGAGCAAAGCGGAAGGGAGAGGGCTGAGGCAACATTAAAGGGCTACGCCCTAGGTAATAGGTAATAGGAACTTATTCTTGGCAACTTTGGGTCGGCGATCGCTATTATTGTCTTATCCCCCATTTCCCTATCCCATGAGCAAACCTGCCGTATTTCTAGACCGCGATGGAGTCCTTAACCAGGAAGTTGGCTATATCCATCAGGTCGAAAACCTTAACCTAATTCCCGGTGTCGCTCAAGCTGTACGTCGTTTAAACGATCGCAACTTATTCTGTTGCCTGGTGACCAATCAATCGGGGCCGGCGCGATCGTATTATGGTATCGATCACGTTGATGCCCTCCATCAGCGCCTCTGTAGCCTCCTAGAAACCGAAGCCGGAGCCGTCTTAGATGCCCTCTTCGTGTGCCCCTATCTCAGCCTCCCAGAAGGCGGAACTCACCCGGAATTTGCCCGTTGGAGTACCTGGCGCAAACCCAATACGGGCATGTTAGTCGCGGCTGCTTGGCAACATGATTTAGACCTCAGTTCTAGTGTTGTAGTGGGTGACAAAGCGACAGATGTAGACATGGCCCATAATGCCGGATGTCAAGGAATTTTAGTCCAAACTGGTTATGGTTCGCGGGTACTTTCTGGAGATTATCAACACCATACCCGACCCGATTACATCGCTACAGATTTAGCCGATGGCGTGAATTGGATTCTGACATTAGGGAATAGGGAATAGGGAATGGGGAATAGGAGAAAGCCAATTACTTATTACTGATTACTCATTACTTAATCAATGCTACCGAGCGAACTACTTATTTATCGCTATAGCGGTGAAACCATTATTCCCAAAAAACTCAAATTAGACCGCTATTGGATAGGCATCGCCACCGATTTAATTGCCTGTTTTCAAGATCATATCGGTCAACCCCAAAAAGACCTCGATCGCAGCTTACAGGAATTTGAAGGAGAAAGTCCCGATTTTCGCATTAAGCGCGGACTCGCTCATTTACTCAAGAGCAGCTTTTCCACCTTTGAAACCATCAGTCCCCTCGACCCTCCCCTCCTCAGACAGCGCATCTTTGCTGAAGCTGCCCAAGGTCGGCCAGGAAAAGACTGGACAGAACAGACCTTAGTGCGAGTTGCCCAAAGTTTGAGCCAAGAACTGAAACGAGAAGTCGCTATTGATGAATTGCGTCAAGGGCTTTATTCTGATTTAATCGAAAATCGCATCTTCACCCAATTCGATCCCCCAGAACCGGAAGCGCTGTTGCATCGTTATAATCTTTCCCAAGTGCAAGGCATCTTTTATCGCGCCACCCATATTAAAATTAATGCCCATCGCAATGTTCCTGGAGAATATAAGCTCTTATTCCGCTATTTAAAACTCTTTCAACTGATGTCTTATATTGAAGGAGATGCTGACCATGGATTTACGATTACTATTGACGGGCCATCCAGTTTACTACGGGTGAGTACCCGCTATGGACTCGCTTTAGCTAAGTTAATTCCCGCTCTCCTGCATGTTACAAAATGGAGCATAGAAGCTAATTTACAAACTCGTGATTTCTATACTGGGGCACCCAAACAAGGTAAGTTTTCTTTAGATTCCCAATGTCAATTAGTCAGTCATTATCCCCCTGGTAAATCCTATGATAGTATGCTTGAATCCGCTTTTGCCGATCGCTGGGCCAAGCAGAAAACCGATTGGGTTTTAGAGCGAGAAGTCGATTTAATCCCCATTCCTGGGAGTGTGATGATTCCGGATTTTCGCTTTGTCCATCCCGATGGGCGGTCAGTTTTGTTAGAAATTGTGGGCTATTGGCGACCGAGTTATTTACAGAAAAAGTTTTATCAAGTGAAACAAATTGATGATAAAGCTTTAATTCTAGCCATCTCTGACCGCTTGAATTTAGAAAAAGCTGGGGTTAAGATAGAAGAGTGTCCTATCCCAATCGTCTGGTTTAAGAATAAATTATTACCTAAGTCTGTACTGCCAGTATTAGAAGCCATGCCATGATAAACACGTCTCATACATCTGCTATCCTATAGAGTATGGCAGTAATGAGGAGCCAATCGGAGTCAGTCTGTATAAAAAACGAAAAACAGTTGACCATTACCCATTACCTATAATGAGGGTGAGTCAATGAATTTTTCTTCTGAACAAATCTGGTCTATAGAAGCTCCATATTCCCCAGTTCCTATTGGCTCTCCCTTTTATATTGAACGGTTCCCTATCGAAGAAGAAGTTTGTACTGAGTTAGAAAAACCGGGCAGTCTGATTCGGATTAAAGCCCCTCATAAAATGGGTAAAAGTTCTCTCTTAATTCGGATTATTGCCCATGCTCAATCTATTGGTTATCCAACCGTTACCATTGATTTCCAGGAAATTGATGAATCTATTTATACGAATTTAAATAGGTTTTTGCGTTGGTTTTGTATTAAAGTAACTTTGGCTCTCAAATTGCCCAATGAATTAGATGAGTATTGGGATCAAGAAATCGGATCTAAAGCCAGTAGCACGTTATATTTAGAAGAATATATTTTACAGCATTTAGACTCGCCGATTGTCTTAAGTCTCAATGAAGTAAATCGAATCTTTGATTATCCAAGTTTAGCCCAAGATTTTTTGTCTTTGTTGCGGTTTTGGTATGAACAATCTAGACAAGTTAGTGAGTTCGATCGATTTCGATGGATTGTTGTCCATTCTACGGAAAATTATGTTAAGTTCAATTTGAATCAATCTCCGTTTAATGTAGGCATTCCGATCCAACTTCCCCCCTTTACTATAGAACAAGTTGAACAATTATTAAGGCGACATAAATTGACTTTAGTCGATCCATCGGATCTGGTGTATGTGATGAAAGTAACAGGCGGTCATCCCTATTTGGTTCGCTTGCTCTTTTACTCTCTTTGTCGATCTAGTTTATGCTTAAAAGATTTTCTAGATAATGATGTGTTAAAAACAAAAATATACAAGCGTCATTTACAAAAAAAATGGGGAATTTTACAGCAAGATACCGAGCTATTTAAGCAATTTCAAGAGTTAGTCTCTGAGGAAGAAGGATTAGTTTTAGAACCAAGAGTTGCTTATAAGTTGGAGAGTCTGGGATTAGTCAATATTGTGGGCGATCGCGCTCAAGTTTCCTGTGAACTTTATCGCGATTTTTTCTTGAACCATGCCTTTATTACTCCTTCTCCATCCAATCAGCATCTGGAACAACTAGAGCAGGAAAATCAAAAGCTAAAACAATTGATTCACACGGATAGTTTAACTCAGGTTGCTAATCGTCGCCTCTTTGATAGTTACCTGGAAAATGAATGGAATCGATGCTTAAAAGAAACGCTATTTATTTCCTTGGTTTTGGTTGATATTGACTGCTTTAAAGAGTATAATGATACTTATGGACATCAGGAAGGCGATCGCTGCCTACAAAAAGTAGCACGAAAGATAGCCCAATGCCTCAACCATACCGATCATCTGCTGGCTCGCTATGGTGGCGAAGAGTTTGCCATCATTTTATCGGGGAAAAATCCGATTGTTACCCTGAACCTGGCTGAAGATATTATGGAGGCAGTCAAAAGCTTAAAAATTGAGAATATCAATTCTAAAGTTGGGTCTAAAATTGTTACGATTAGCTTGGGAATTGCTAGTATTATTCCTTACATCAAAGATCATCCGGATGACCTATTCAAGCGAGCCGATCAAGCCCTTTACCAATCCAAGGAAAAAGGTAGGGATCAAGTCACTTTAAAGTAATTTTCAATTCATATTATGTCCATCTATCAGGTTGGTGGTAGCTTAAGAAAAGATTCATCAAGTTATATTCAAAGACAGGCTGACACTCAGTTATATAATGCGTTGAAGAAGGGTGAATTTTGTTATGTTTTAAATTCCCGACAAATGGGCAAATCTTCCCTACTGGTAAGAACTCGATATCAATTAGAGCAGGAAGGATGGAAATGTGCCACAGTTGATTTAACCAGTATTGGCAGTGAACATATCACTCCCGAACAATGGTATAAAGGGATCGTAAGTGAATTAAGACGAGGATTTAAGTTATTTAAGACATTTAATTTAAAGGAATGGTGGAAAACTCAAGAGAGTTTGTCCATCACTCAGCGCTTAACCCAATTCATCTATGATATTTTGTTCGCCACATTTGAGCAAGAAAATCTAGTCATTTTCATTGATGAGATTGATAGTATTTTAAGTCTGCCTTTCCCGATTAATGATTTTTTCGTTTTTATTCGATTTTGCTACAATCAACGCGCTTTAGAACCGAATTATAATCGATTAACATTTGCCATTTTTGGGGTGGCGACTCCCTCTGATTTAATTGCCGATCCATCCCGAACTCCTTTCAATATTGGCACAGCCATAGAATTGAATGGGTTTACGTTTTCTGAGATGCAACCCTTAGCTCAGGAATTATCAGCCAAGCGCCTGAATCTGGATCGAATTATCAAGCGGGTTTTGTATTGGACAAATGGACAGCCTTTTCTGAGCCAAAAATTGTTTAAAATTCTCGCTCAAGTGAGTGAAGAGATCGATGGAAAATCAGCAAAATTATTGGCTGGAAATGAAGAGTTTTGGGTCGAGCAAGTTGTCCGGGAAAAAATTCTCGATCAATGGCAATCTCAAGATGAACCAGAACACTTAAAAACGATCCGCGATCGCCTGCTCGACAATCCCCAGCACAGTGCCCGACTCTTGAGTGTTTACCAGCGTATCCTCCAAGGAGAGAGAGTTCACAATGACGATAGTTGGGAACAGATTGAACTGATCTTATCTGGTTTGGCGATCAAGGAAAAGGGGGTATTACGGGTTAAAACTCGGATTTATGAGCAAATTTTTAATCAAGATTGGGTGAGAGAGCAATTAAATGATCTGCGCCCTTACTCTCAAATGTTACAGGCTTGGTCGATCGGTGGTCAAACGGATACGTCCCGATTATTGCGAGGACAAGCGCTTCAGGATGCCCAAGTTTGGGCCCAAGGAAAACGTTTAAGTAATGAAGATTATCAGTTTCTATCGGCATCGGTTGAGGTGGATCGGCAAGCGGTGCAAACTGCCCTGGAAGCCGATCGCACTAAAGAGGTAGAAGCACGGTTAAAACAAGAACAACATCTCGCTCACTTACAACGCCAATTTCTCTGGGTTCTCAGTCTTGCCCTACTGATTGCGAGTGGATTGGGAATCTTGGCCTTTTGGTAATTTCGACAAGCGAGACTGAGCGAACAACAAGCCAGAATGAGTGAAATTAGAGCGCTGGTTTCCTCCTCTAGGGGACTCCTCATTGCTGATAAAAAATTGCTGGCTTTAGTTGAAGGAATTAAAGCCAAACGTCGCCTACACAGTCTGAATAATAGTTCCTCAACCTTAACCCAACAGGTTGATAGAATCCTAGAACAGGGAATCTATGAAATTGTTGAAGCCAATATTTTATCGGGGAATCAAGCCGGGATTCCTGAATTGGATTTTAGTCCAGATGGGCAATTGATTGCTACGGCGATCGCCGATAATACCCTTAAACTCTGGACATCAGAGGGACAGTTCCTGAAAACCCTCCAAGGTCATCAAGCGCCCGTCATTGCCGTTACCTTTAGCCCCAATAGTCAAATCATTGCCTCTGCTGCAATGGACAATACCCTTAAACTCTGGACAAGGGAGGGTGAATTACTCAAGACTTTCACCGGCCATACCAACATTATCTTTGGCATTGCCTTTAGTCCTGACGGCCAAACCCTGGCATCCGCATCTAGGGATGGCACAGTTAAACTCTGGACTCTGGAGGGTCAATTACTCAAAACATTGCCCCACGAGAGTGGAGTGCGAACGGTGAGGTTTAGTCCAGATGGGCAAATCCTCGCTTCTGGGAGTGAAGATCGCACGATTACTTTATGGATGTTAGATGGAAAACTCCAAGCGACCCTCAAAGGTCACCAGAATGCCATCACTGATATCGTTTTCAGTCCCGATGGCCAAACCCTAGCTTCTTCTAGCTTAGACCAGACGATCAAACTCTGGAACTTAGCCAGTCCTCACCCTCAAGAACTGAGAACCTTAGAAGGACATCAGGGAGAAGTCTGGAATCTGCGCTTTAGTCCCCAGGGTCAGATCTTAGCCTCGGCTAGCGACGATCGCACCGTGAAAATTTGGACAGTAGATTGATGAGTCCATCCTGTTCCATTTCTCGCAGTTGTTGAGTCAGCATTTTCTGCGTTACTCCAGAAATCGCCCGTTGTAGTTCCCCAAAGCGTTTCACCCCAGAGAAAAGTTCGCGCAAAATCAGGACTTTCCACCATCCCCCAATCACTTTGATGGTAGTTTCTACGGCGCAGGTTAGGCGAGTTGAGGACTCAATTGGACTGTGCATCGTTACTTTTTGGGTACTATGGCACTTTGAAGTACCGTCTTTACAGGCTCAGTTGAGCTGAACTAAACTAATGATTAAGAGTTGAGTTGGGTCTTTCTGTTATGGTTAACGCACCCTTAAAAACACCAAAAATTGTGCTGCGTAAATCCTCAGAACGAGGACAGGCAAACCATGGATGGTTAAAGTCTAATCATACCTTCTCATTTGCCAGTTATTACGATCCAAAATATCAAGGCTTTCGCCATCTTTTAGTAATTAATGAAGACCGAATTCAAGGCGGTTTTGGATTTGGAACCCATCCGCACCGAGATATGGAAATCATTTCTTATGTAATTAACGGTGCGTTAGAACATAAAGATAGCATGGGTAATGGGTCGGTGATTAATCCTGGAGATGTCCAGATTATGAGTGCTGGAACCGGAGTAACCCATAGTGAGTATAACCATAATCAAGAGGATACGACCCATTTTTTACAAATCTGGATTGTACCCAATCAAAAAGGTCTGAAGCCAGGCTATCAACAAGAATATTTTAGTCCAGAATCCAAACAAAATCAACTGCGATTGTTAGTGTCTCCCGATGGTGAGGGGGGTTCGGTAGTGATTCATCAAGATGCAAAATTGTTTGCATCGATTTTAGATCCACAGGTGCAGGTGTCCTATGATTTTGCACCAGAGCGTTATGGATGGATACAAATGGTTCGCGGGAAACTATCCGTCAATGGTATGGTACTAGAAACTGGAGATGGAGCCGCGATCGCCAACACCCAAACCTTAAATCTACAAGCCGAAGAATCCTCAGAATTTCTGCTCTTTGATTTAGCTTAGTTGCTCTCAATCTCTTGCTCTCTCCCTAGATCTCTCTCTTGCTGTGGGAGAAACGCCCCCTTCGACTCCGCTCAGGGGGCGCTGGGAGATGAGTGAAATAGTTTAAAACTTATTTTCTCACTCAATTAATCATGTCGAACTCCACTAAAATCCTGGCCTTTGCTGGCAGTACTCGCCAAGAATCTTTTCATAAAAAACTGGTAAAAATCGCTGCTCAAGGAGCGACTGACGCGGGTGCAGAAGTTACGTTTATTGATTTGCGCGATTACCCAATGCCCATTTACGACCAAGACTTACAAGAACAGGAAGGATTTCCAGAGTCCGTTTTAGCCTTGAAGCAGCTCTTTAAATCTCACGACGGTTTGTTAATTGCCTCTCCAGAATACAATAGCTCCATTAGCGGATTATTGAAAAATACCATCGATTGGCTCTCCCGTTCCGAACCCGATGAATCCCCCTTAGCGCTCAGTTGTTTTCGGGGTAAAGTGGCCGCAATTATGAGTACCTCCCCTGGAGGATTAGGCGGTTTAAGGGGACTAGTGCATTTACGGGCAATTTTGGAGAATATTGGCGTGATGGTTTTGCCCGATCAAAAGACGATTCCCAATGCATTTGAACAGTTTGATAGTCAAGGACAACTGAAGGAGCAAAGGCAACAGGAGTCGGTACAAGCACTGGGAAAAAAGTTGGCTGAGTTGGCAATGAAATTACAATAGATAACAGTAGGGGCGAACCCTCTTGCGCACCTACTTAGGATTTTTTGCGCGTTTTCTTGATGTTTTGTTTAATAGTTTTCTGTAGACTGGGTTCACGTCCAATCTTGGCAATGAGTGCAGAAGAATTAACATCTCGATCGCCCTCATACCCACACTGGGTACAATGATAGACAGGCTTACTGATGTCCATTTCTGGGTCATAGGCTAGGCATTTACAACAGATACGGGATAAGGGTAGGTCAGCAGCGAACTTGATGCGCTGGGTAGACTTGCCAAATTCTTGGGTTTTCTTGTCGATTAAGTCAATCTGTTGACCGATCGCCGCGTCTCGATTACTCTTATTTTGTCCTGTAACGGCCGATGCTTTATTTTTGTCAAATCCGCTCCCGTCTTCTTTCGCTTTGGCTTTTGTCTTCCCTACCATCTTCTGTAGCCCATCCTCTACAGCAATACCCGACGAATAAGTGGTTAAATAGGAAGCAATGCGGTATTGATGCGATCGCCGTCTGCGTTTGGTTTTTTCGTGGATACGTTTAATTTTCTGCTTGCAGCCCTTCACCCCTTGGGAGTCTCCGCACTGTTTCCAGCGCAAGCGTTGGATAGTACTGGCATTTAAATCAACACCAATATGGGCACATAAATCCTCAACCGTGCGGCAAGTTTTGAGAATATCCGCATCCCCTTCCGAGACATAATCCAATAGATTAGTGTCCGGATGATGAATCCAGAGAATCAGACGACGGTAGAGCTTCTCGTCCAATTTCTGCTGCGCTTTTGCCAGTTGCTCTTGGGACTCTCGATAAAACCGGGGTTTACTGATTTGTTGACTGCGAGTTTCTCCCCCCTCATTCACCCAACTCACCGAGCAATAATTCTCCTCTTTCCATCCCCAATCGATGCCTGCATATCCCCTTGGTTCCACCTTTCGCACCCGTCGGGGCGCTTCTTCGCGGGTGAGTTGCACAAAAAAACCGGATGCTTTCTCCACAATTTGCATAATTTTCACCCGACTCTTTCCCCAGCGTTTATCCAATCCAGGTAGGTGGACATCCCCAAAACCGGGGATTTTCAGCAGATCGCTCCCAATAGCACGGACAGCATCAGCCGATTGGGGTTTCTTCCCTCCCGCGTTGGGGTTGGGGTGGCGAATGGTGTTCACTGGGGTGTTCGTTCCTTTGAATTTCGGCTTACCTCGGCGTAAGGATTCTTTACTGTAACGGTCTTTGACATATTTATCCCAAGCTCCCCCTAGTTGTTCGAGTAATCCCATCCGATACTTTTGTTGCACGTTGAGGATTAATTTGCGGTCTAAGTCTTTGAGCAAATCGGGGGTAATAATTGTTGGATCTTGTAAATCTCTGGCTCTGGCAAGGATGCCTAAACCTCGTTTGGAGTCCTTCATGGCTGAATTGCTGATTAGACCAGAGTTATGGTCTCGTTGGATAGGACAGGAGTAGCCATATCCCCCAACCCATCCAGAGGCTTTAATCTCGGCGCGGGTAAATACATGATCTTTATCAGCCATTCTCTGGTGACCTGCTTTTGTAGTAGCTGTGGGGTAGGCTTGGCAAGCCGCGACAATCCACCGAGAGCGCCCGTCAAGGACGGGGGAATGGGCGACCCAGGTTTTTGAGAGGTCATCCTTGACTTGGTGACGGACTAGAGTACATTTGGAGACATAAGTTTTAGACACCTTGTCATAGTGCCAATTTTCATCAGCGTTGATCAGTTGCCCTAGGGCAAAATTCCATAGCCGCCTCAAACCTTCCTGGTATTCACGGATGATGGCGATCTGGTCGAATGTAAAATTGGCCTTGAATTCACTAACTTTACAGATCATTAAGCGTGGTTGAAATTTGCGTTTTGGTGGTATAGTAAATCCTAACATCTTACGATGTTCCCTGGTTTCGAGGGATACGGCGGTGTAGCTTTGGCAGCCGCAATCTGCTGGTGAGATCAACCAGCGATTTCTAATAGAGATTCGTTATTTATGAACCTTGAAAATTGAATATTTGGATTGCCCTTTAATTCACAGCAATCTCTATTAACTTTTGATAGGATTCCGACACAGGGGAGATGTTAAGTTGAAGTGATTCCGAGATAGGCTACAGCCCCGATCCCGATTGACTTCTAACGACTCAACTGCTCAATCGACCGTCGGCCCTTATGCAGTCAGGATTTCAGCGATTTTGGCAGCATCAAGGTCTCTCATTCAGCCATCTTTTGGGTTCAGTGTCGGAAACTGAGTGTCAAAGCTATGGCTGATAAGGATTCTACAGCAAGCTGTTTCAATCCACAGCAATCTCTATTAGCTTTTGAAACTTATTATAATAATAAGCACTTCTTATCCCCCTATTGTTTCAATCCACAGCAATCTCTATTAGCTTTTGAAACGTGTATATGCCAAAGTATATCAGAGGCAAGCTCGAGTTTCAATCCACAGCAATCTCTATTAGCTTTTGAAACCAGATCATCTTTCTGGTTTTCGTAAGTTTTCATGTTTCAATCCACAGCAATCTCTATTAGCTTTTGAAACTGATATAAAATACCGCAACGACCCCCACCACCAGGGTTTCAATCCACAGCAATCTCTATTAGCTTTTGAAACTGGGAACTGTGGATTACTGCAAAATGCTACAGCTTCAGTTTCAATCCACAGCAATCTCTATTAGCTTTTGAAACTTCATTCAATTACTCCTAATGAAGGACAAGAGAGCGATCGCCGGTTTCAATCCACAGCAATCTCTATTAGCTTTTGAAACATGACTACACCACAAGCCACATCAGATAATTCGTGTTTCAATCCACAGCAATCTCTATTAGCTTTTGAAACTTTTATCATGATCGGGACAAGTATTATTGTTTTAGTTTCAATCCACAGCAATCTCTATTAGCTTTTGAAACATCTCTAGACTAGCATGGCAAATAACCAAAATTACGGTTTCAATCCACAGCAATCTCTATTAGCTTTTGAAACAAATCTCTAAATGGAACCCAAGAATCACCGCCAGTTTCAATCCACAGCAATCTCTATTAGCTTTTGAAACTCAAGCACTAACTCAAGACTTAATCAACTGTATCGTTTCAATCCACAGCAATCTCTATTAGCTTTTGAAACAGTTCCGGCTAATACCAGAATTACCATCAGCCTAGTTTCAATCCACAGCAATCTCTATTAGCTTTTGAAACCAAAAGTAACCAAAGAGCTTCTCGATCTAGAGGGAAGTTTCAATCCACAGCAATCTCTATTAGCTTTTGAAACAGGGGGATGCGCTATTAGCGGCTCAGAATTGCCGTTTCAATCCACAGCAATCTCTATTAGCTTTTGAAACAGGCTGAAGCTGTTCCTTATTGAGAGCGCATATGGTATTGTTTCAATCCACAGCAATCTCTATTAGCTTTTGAAACTATTACCGAGGATGCATATGGCATTCAAAGCTAAATGTTTCAATCCACAGCAATCTCTATTAGCTTTTGAAACCCGATTCGCCCGGCGCAGGCTGCCTATCGATTAAGTGTTTCAATCCACAGCAATCTCTATTAGCTTTTGAAACGAAGGAAAACCCAAGGACAAACCGCCAACCCCAGTTTCAATCCACAGCAATCTCTATTAGCTTTTGAAACTCCAGAATTTCACAACCTTTAACTTCAACTGCAACATCGCGTTTCAATCCACAGCAATCTCTATTAGCTTTTGAAACGGAGCAGGGTTCCCCTTCGCAGCCGCACAACTCGGGTTTCAATCCACAGCAATCTCTATTAGCTTTTGAAACATTCCCAAACGTTGGTATGATGAATTTCCTAAAGTTTCAATCCACAGCAATCTCTATTAGCTTTTGAAACATCATGGTCGTAATTGATTAGTTACTGGGGCGGGGGGTTTCAATCCACAGCAATCTCTATTAGCTTTTGAAACTAATAAGCAGAGTAATCAACCTTCAATTGATAGCTCTGTTTCAATCCACAGCAATCTCTATTAGCTTTTGAAACTCTTCTGAAGCAAAACCTGGAGACTTATACTTGGTGTTTCAATCCACAGCAATCTCTATTAGCTTTTGAAACTCCCATGGCACACGCAGGTACGCCTCTTCAGCAGCAGTCAAGTTTCAATCCACAGCAATCTCTATTAGCTTTTGAAACATCTCCAATATAGAGAGGGCAACCATTCCTTTATTGTTTCAATCCACAGCAATCTCTATTAGCTTTTGAAACCTTCATTATCTTATGGATCCCGATACTTTTTCTGGTAGTTTCAATCCACAGCAATCTCTATTAGCTTTTGAAACGCCAAAGAAACACCACCATTCAAAATAAAGCCAAGGTTTCAATCCACAGCAATCTCTATTAGCTTTTGAAACGGATTGATAATTTCGTTTTGCTCGTTTCTGGAATAAGTTTCAATCCACAGCAATCTCTATTAGCTTTTGAAACATAAAATAATATGCAATAACTTTGCAGATTATAAGTTTCAATCCACAGCAATCTCTATTAGCTTTTGAAACGGGACTATCCGATTTCTAATCGCTCTTACTTTAAGTTTCAATCCACAGCAATCTCTATTAGCTTTTGAAACTTCCCCTGACACTTTCGATCCTTGCCTATGCAGCAGTTTCAATCCACAGCAATCTCTATTAGCTTTTGAAACAATCAGCATTTTGAAAATAGCCCCAACCTTTGGCGAGTTTCAATCCACAGCAATCTCTATTAGCTTTTGAAACTTGAGAGACGCTTTTGGAACTCACGATTAAAGCCAGGGTTTCAATCCACAGCAATCTCTATTAGCTTTTGAAACATTTATGTTCGTGATAGGCAGTGATGAAATGAAGCGTTTCAATCCACAGCAATCTCTATTAGCTTTTGAAACCTAATGGTGCTTATGCTTGTTCTGTTAACTTTCATGTTTCAATCCACAGCAATCTCTATTAGCTTTTGAAACTTTTAGATATTCGTGCGATCTCTGGGTGCGATCAACGTTTCAATCCACAGCAATCTCTATTAGCTTTTGAAACCCGGCACTTACGCTTGATACAGGCATCGGTCACGTTTCAATCCACAGCAATCTCTATTAGCTTTTGAAACATCCACCTGACGTTTGGGACTTCTTTCCCTGTGGTGTTTCAATCCACAGCAATCTCTATTAGCTTTTGAAACTAGTTGGTTCTTGTCGGGGGGAGTCACGTCTCCCGTTTCAATCCACAGCAATCTCTATTAGCTTTTGAAACTTTGCTTTCAAAGGTCAAGAGGTTCGTTTCGTAGGGTTTCAATCCACAGCAATCTCTATTAGCTTTTGAAACTGGAGAATACTGGATGAGCAAGCCAGTGAAGAAGGAGTTTCAATCCACAGCAATCTCTATTAGCTTTTGAAACCGTCCAGCTCCCTAGCCAACCCTTTGAGCTGCCGTGTTATTGTTTCAATCCACAGCAATCTCTATTAGCTTTTGAAACTTGCCAACCCAGGACGCGTTGGATTGCAGCATAGTGTTTCAATCCACAGCAATCTCTATTAGCTTTTGAAACTGACATTTTCCCAGAGTGCGTGAAGACATACAGGTTTCAATCCACAGCAATCTCTATTAGCTTTTGAAACCTCTGATGTCTTTATGGGCACTCGTGAATGTATTGGTTTCAATCCACAGCAATCTCTATTAGCTTTTGAAACATAAGCGTCCTCAAGAAGTCTATAGTCTTTCGATGAGGTTTCAATCCACAGCAATCTCTATTAGCTTTTGAAACCGAGTTAGGCGATCCCCCCACCCCTTGCCAGCAGGGGGTTTCAATCCACAGCAATCTCTATTAGCTTTTGAAACAACGACACCACCGCATTTCCGACCACGGCAACCAAGATTAAAGTTTCAATCCACAGCAATCTCTATTAGCTTTTGAAACCTATACAACGGATAGCGAACCTGCCGCAAAAAAAATGTTTCAATCCACAGCAATCTCTATTAGCTTTTGAAACTGATACTCAGATGTTGGCTGATGCCAAGCGTCACATGTTTCAATCCACAGCAATCTCTATTAGCTTTTGAAACTGGTTCATGGTTGTTTGGTTGGATAAAAAAATCGCCTCGTTTCAATCCACAGCAATCTCTATTAGCTTTTGAAACAAAATGCTTCTCTGCTGCCGCACGAATCTAAAATGTGTTTCAATCCACAGCAATCTCTATTAGCTTTTGAAACGTTCGTAGGGGTAGATATTGAACATAGACCGGACTGTTTCAATCCACAGCAATCTCTATTAGCTTTTGAAACCGATAACCCAGCCGGACATCGTATCTCAGCGCTTGCGTTTCAATCCACAGCAATCTCTATTAGCTTTTGAAACAAATAAGATAACCCAGTTTCTTATAGCTCCCCATGCAAGTTTCAATCCACAGCAATCTCTATTAGCTTTTGAAACGGGCTAGGCGTTGGGCTTGGTGTAGGTGCAGGCGCAGGTTTCAATCCACAGCAATCTCTATTAGCTTTTGAAACTTGTACCTCGATTCGCTCTTACAGAAAGAAGGGAGAGTTTCAATCCACAGCAATCTCTATTAGCTTTTGAAACCATTTTGATCAGGGCATTCCCAGCGATCGCTTTCGTGTTTCAATCCACAGCAATCTCTATTAGCTTTTGAAACTTACGAGAAGTCTGTTCTTACTGAAGGTGGCCGATCGTTTCAATCCACAGCAATCTCTATTAGCTTTTGAAACATTTTCTCCAGAGGAAGCGGAAGCGTTGCGGGAGAGTTTCAATCCACAGCAATCTCTATTAGCTTTTGAAACTTCAATGGCTCAAATCCCACTGATTTAGTAGAGGGTTTCAATCCACAGCAATCTCTATTAGCTTTTGAAACCAACGGCTATCCTGATGAATTCGGCAATTTGAGTGGGAGAAAGTTTCAATCCACAGCAATCTCTATTAGCTTTTGAAACCTTTTATTTTTTGGAGGTCAGCCATCTTGTTCTTCCAGGGTTTCAATCCACAGCAATCTCTATTAGCTTTTGAAACTCTAGATGAACTAGCAAAAGCGCGGGAATCACTAAAGTTTCAATCCACAGCAATCTCTATTAGCTTTTGAAACGAGTGACCACCCTGGCTTATATCCCAGTTCGTAAGCTTGCTGAATGTGTTTCAATCCACAGCAATCTCTATTAGCTTTTGAAACTGAGGTCGCCAATTGTCGAAGGGGAGCGCGATGAGTTTCAATCCACAGCAATCTCTATTAGCTTTTGAAACCGTTTAGCTTCCTCCACTCTTTTCTTAAATCGAGAGTTTCAATCCACAGCAATCTCTATTAGCTTTTGAAACAGATGTTCCTCTGTCCGGATGCGAAGTTGTTCCAGTTTCAATCCACAGCAATCTCTATTAGCTTTTGAAACTTGAAACCATGTATAGCTGGGTTGATAACTGGAGCATCGAAAGTTTCAATCCACAGCAATCTCTATTAGCTTTTGAAACTTGAAACTACTAATGATTAACCTCTTGCATCCATTGTTGATAAACCACCTGCTGTAGAGTTTGACTAAAATCGCGACAAATAGAGATCAAAATCTGCGGGCGTTGGTAACCTAGACTAATTAAACGTTTCTTAGCAATTTTGAACAGTTGACAGTCAGTTTTAGCCACAAATTGCAATTGTGAGGGCGAATCATCAAAGAGGTCAAGATAGCCAAAGCTAGAACCAGATAAAATTTCCTTAATGGGGATTAATTGGTCTCCAGAGCGCTTAAAAGAGATCACTGTTCCCGATCCAACAATATAACAAGCGTTCATGACTTTGCCTGCGGGGAGGATGATTTCATTTTCTAAAAACTGTTCTTGGACTAATTCTTGGGAGATTAAAATAAGTTCGTCTAAGCTCAGGCTTTGGAAAAGGGAGAGATTTTGTAAGAGGACAATGGGATTCATAAATTAAGGGGTTTTATTATTTGAGGTTTGCTCTAGGGTTGAGGAGTCTAAAGACTGCTCAATTAATCGGACGATCGCCATATCTTGAAAATTAGTAACTAAGACCAAAATCCGATGTGCAAAACTCCGATAGCGCTCATCCTGTTCCAAAGGTTGCGCTAAGGCTTCAATCTCCGCAATATCGCCAATTTTTGCGGCTTGATAAATTTGTTCTAAAATATGCCGTGGTGGGAGCAGTTTTTCGCAACAGTTGCTGACTGCTGACCATTCAGACTCAGGGGAAATTATATCTTCATAAACCCACTCAAGTTTTAAATACCTTTGCAAACATTGAAATAACTGTTGAAGTTCTACAGGCTTTTGAATAAAATCCTGACAACCAACTTCTAAACTGTTTTCTCGGTCTTTAGCCAAAACACTGGCTGAAGAAGCAATAATAATCGTGTCTTTAAACTGGGACAGGGTACGCAATTTACGCACCATTTCAAATCCATCTAAAACTGGTATGACTAAATCAGTAATGATTAAATCCGGTTGAAAACCAATCGCCTGCTGAAATCCGTCTTCTCCATGTTCTGCCTCTTGACATTCAAATCCTAAGGAGGTTAACACCGTGACTAAGGTTTCGCGGTTGACCGATTTATCGTCTACAATTAATATCTTATAGCGATCGCCCCGATAATCGATTATTTGTCCGATTTGGCTCACTGTATCCGTTTCTACCCATTCCGAAGCAATGGGTAATTCAACCTCAAAGTAAAAGGTACTGCCTTCTCCAGGTTTGCTGATCGCTTGAATTTCACTCCCCATCAAACGGACAATTTTCTGGGAGATGGCTAATCCTAAACCGGTTCCTTCAGCTTGTCGTGTTTTATTCCCCACTTGTTCAAATGGTAAGAAGATTTTACGCACTTGTTCAGCAGTCATGCCTACTCCAGTATCTTGCACAGTAAACCTGAACAATGCTTTATTAGAGTCTGCCAAGGGTAAGGCTTCTACCCTCAGTTCCACACCTCCACTATCGGTAAATTTAATCGCATTCCCTAACAAATTAAGCAAGACTTGACGCAATCGTTTTTCATCTATAGTTACTGATGAGGGCAAGTCTGGATTGAAATCAAAATTGAATGTAATTCCTTTGCTTTCTGCGGGAATTCGAGATAGTTCAACGACACCGAATAAGAAATAGGCGAGATGGATATCTTGAGGTCTTAATTCTAGTTTTCGAGCTTCAATTTTGGAGAGATCGAGAATATCGTTAATTAAATTCAGTAAATGGTGCCCTGATTGTTCAATCACTTCTAAACCACGCTCTTGATACTCGGTATCTTTAGCCTGTTTGAGAATTTGAGTATACCCCAAAATTCCATTTAATGGTGTGCGTAATTCATGACTCATATTGGCGAGAAATTCGCTTTTAGCTTGGTTGGCAAGTTCTGCTGTTTCTTTTGCTTCGACTAATTGAGCTGTGCGTTCTTTTACTTTTAGTTCGAGGTTAGTGAAGGCTGTTTTTAATTGGTGTGCCATGCGGTTGAATGCAGTAGCTAGGGTTTTTAATTCTACGATCGCACCTTCTGCAACTTGTTGACCTAAATCTCCTTTAGACATTGCTTCTGACGATTGTGCCAGATCTAGTATGGGTTTGGTAATCCACCGAGAGGTATAAATTCCCAATCCAATGGCGATCGCCAAGGCAACCAAACACAACCCAATCGTAGTGTAAGTATTAACATTAATTTCTGCGAGAAAATCTTTTTCGGGCATGACAATAACGACTATCCAATCTAACCCCCATCGATCTTGATAGGGCAAGACTTGAACAAAGTGTCGTTTTCCATTGACTTTGAAAATGAGTTTCTCTAATCGATCGATGTCATTTGAATTTCCAAAATGTTGCTCTAAAAACTGAGCAGTCAATTGAGTTAACTGATTTTGACTGTTAATGGCTAATAAGCGTTCTAATGTATTTTCCCGAGCATTAACAGAAAATGGATTTTCTCCGGTGGAATTAGCGACCAATAGACCAGAACGCTCTAAAATAAATGCTTGCCCAGTTTTCCCAATTTTTAACTCGCTGAGGAATTGATTGATATCTAATAAAGCGAAATCTGTGGCCACAACCCCAAGTAATTCGCCCTCTCGATCGTATACTGGATCTGCAAAGGTTAGGGCTAGCTTGGGACTGGCTAAATAAGTATAAATTTCACTCCAGGCCGATTGGTGCTTCGTTGCGGGGGCAATGTACCAATCACGAGTCCGGGGATCGTAGTTGGGTGAAATATTCAGGAGTTGGGTGGGTTGGTCTTGACTATTGGTTGCATAGACATGCAGATTATAACCGGTCGTGCGATCGCTATTCCAGATGTTTAAACTGTGGTCATCGAGGCGTTGGATTCCATAAAATCCTCTGTTTTCGTTAGCCACTTGAATAAAACTAATTTGCTCAAATAACCTCATCTTTTTGAAAAAGAATTGAGCTAAATGGGGATCGCGTTCTAGACTGATGTGGCCGAGAGCTTTGGCATTCAAAATACTTTGATTGACTAAGTAGGGTTTTTCTAAATAACTATTGAGGTGTTGTTCGATTCTCGCCCCAATTTCTTTCTGCAATTGGGTCGCCATATTGCCAATCGCCTTTTGTCCATTGCGGAGGGAGAGCCATCTAGTTAAGCCCACTATGGTACATATTTGTAAGACAAATGGGACAATTAACACTAAGCGCAAATGTAACTTCATAATTAAAAGAAGGTCATTATTGAGTTAATCAGCAGTTCCTTCCCTCTTCTGTCATCGACACAGCACCAAGTCTTGTCTCACAACTCTATTCCCGATTTTCTAGCGCTAAGGGCTATATGTGTACTCAGCGACTGTACTGTTATATTAGCTTAGAACTGGAGACTCTAGGGTTGATTTCGGTTTCTTCAAGGCTTTGCTTGAGGAAGGCGCTAAAGCGTTTGCAAATTTCCAGAATCATATCGGGTTTTTGGTAAACTAGGTCGAGGAAGCGATCGCTCTCTAATTTGAGTAAAGTACAATCCGTTTCGGCAATCACATCCACCCAAGCAGGATTTTGATTAAACAGTTGCGCTTCTCCAAAATAATCCCCTGAACTTAAGGTGGCGAGGATTTTTTGTCTCCCGCCCATGGTTTTGACAATCTGGGCAGTTCCTGAAGAAAGAATATAGAGATGGTGACGTAGGGAACCTTCGGCTACGATCGCTTCTTGAGAAGCAAAATGTTCTTCGATCAATTCCTGATTAATCAGCAGCAACTCATCCAGACAAAAGTGACGGAAGAGATCGACGCGGGTGAGGATATAGATCCGTTGCAGGGTTGGCTCTTGATGACAGACTTGACCCCTGGCCGGAAATAGGGTTTTTGCTACATCTTGAACAAGGGGATCTGGGGTTTGGATCAGGATCTGGGGAATATCCATCAAGGCTACCATTGCACCGAGTTCTAACCATCGGTCTTGGGACGCAAGGCATTCTAAAATCAGTTTATAGCCTTGGGTTTTCATCCATTGGGCATCGGCATTAATTTCCTGTTCCAGGGATTGACCGCTAGCCCAAGTTTCTAAAAAGGGCAATAGGGGTTGCACAAATCGACGATAGCGCAGGGAGGCAATGGTCTCTACCGCATTGGCCCGATCGCGTAAATTGTGGGAATGAATCACCTGTTTGAGTGCATCTAGGGTTGCGCTACACCCTAGGGTTGACAGGGTATGGAACACCCGCTCTAATACGCGCTTTTGATAATCATCAATGGCGATCGCCAAAAGCTTCCACTGGGGACGGTTTGTCGGAAGCTGCTGCAACCATTCCCAACTGCGGCTAAATTGGTGTAATTCGGGCGCTAAATATTCATAAAGGCGGTCTTCAGCCCGGGGTGTGCCGATATATCCCAAGGTGGAGATGGCTGCATCGACGACTTCTGAGTCGGGGGATTCTAGATAATATTCGACCCAGTGCAGAGCTTTTTCTCCAGCATGGGCTAGGGCTTGGGCTGCTTGTTGGCGCACATGGGGATGGCAATCCATTAAAGCTTGGGCTAAATAGGGAAGTAAATTTTCCTCTGGTGCTTTGCCCAAAATTTCAATGGCAGTTGCTCTCATTTGTGGATCGGAGTGACCGAGTTGGGAGGCGACTAACTCCCGAATTTGGGGACTGTTGTGACACTCTAGGGCGGTCAAATATCGTAGTCCCTGCTGCTGTATTTCCAGGGGAGCATGGCGGATCAGGGGTTCGAGTAGGATTAACAAGTCTGGGTTGCAACTGCGAGCAATGATATGGATGAGATTTCGTTGGCTATGGGAGGGCAAATCAACCGCCCAAGCCTCTAAATTAGTTGGTAATGAGGTTTTTGAGAGTTGCAGCTCTGCCAGGGTGATCAGGGCGCAAATTTCCGGGTCTCCCATTGCCCAAAATTGCGATCGCTCGGGTTCGGGAACGGGTTGTTGACATAAAATCAACAGTTCTAAGGCGATCGCCCGTGCTAACTGGTCTGTTGAGTCTAACAAGTTTCGGGTGCAAAAGTGTTGATCCTGGGAGGGAATTTGACTCAGAAAGGTAACCACTCCCTGACGCAGTTCGGCATGGGTGTGGGAAAACAGGGTTTTGACTTCTGGTAAAACCTGGCTAGGGTTAGGGAGACGAGTCGCTAATTGTAGTCCTAAAAGCTGGGTTTGGCGATCGCCACTGGTGAGCATATTTTGCACTTCCTCTTGATAGGAAGAAGGGAGCGTAACCCATCCGGTTTTGACTCCATCTAAATTCACCAAGCCTTCCGTTACCATAGTCATTAAGGATTCCAGATAACTGCGACCAGTGAAATAGCTCACCCCACTATGGATAATACTTAAACCGATACCGAGTAAGGTTGTTGTGGTTAAACTTCCTAAGTGTTGGGCACTGAGGAGAATCAGACCGCCTAAAATTTGTCCAATGGGGGAAAATAAACCTTCACTAAGAACCCGAAACCGCCCTAAAATTCGGGGAGGAACAGCATTATAGTTGAGCAATCGCACAGCTTCAGCCATGCCATAATTGAGGGAACGTTGGTTAATATTGGTAAAAACAGCCGAACCTAAACCCGGGGCGAGAAATAAACCGATAAAACTCGCTAAGGTGGTCAGGGGATAAATCAGATTCATGCGTCGCACTCCCATTTTTTGAATTAACCAGGGAGTGACGAGGGACGATAAGCCAAATTCCAATAGACTTAACAAGGCAGCCATTAAGGCAAGGAAACTCGCCAATTGTTGGGCATTGTCTAGGGAGTCGGCGTAGATCGCTGAATATTGATATTCTCCTAACAGGCGCACTAATAAGAGTAAAAACGTATTAGCACTCAGAAACAGAATAATGGGATAGCGAGAAATCAGTTGGGGAAATTGGCGCAGGGAGTCTTTGAGGGTTTCTACGTGTTTCTGGGGCTGTTGGTGGAGTTCGTTAACTTCAATATCATTTTGGTCGATTTCAATATAGACCATTTCGGCGATCGCCAACCCATATAATCCAGGCAGTGCGATCACCAGTACAGACGGTTCAATCACTTGAAGGGCAATACCGGCGATCGTATTAGCCAGTAAATAACCTAAACTAGAGGCTAAATTGAGATAGGATGTATAGCGCTTGAGTTCTAAAGTCGTAAAGTAATCGGCTACCAGATTCCAAAAACCAATTTTAATCACCAGTACGCTGACGACTTCGGAAAAAATATAAAAGATAAACAGAATATAGAGTCCAGAATCTAACCATCCCAGAATTCTTAACCCTGACATAAATAGGGCACTCCCCAAAAGGAGTAACTGCAAGAGGCGCTTGTGGGAAAATCGACCAATGACTTGGGAAAAAAAACCAGAGATAGTGATAATGCAAATCGGCGTTAAGGTATACAGTAACGGTAGTTTATCCGCCCCTGCGTTAGCTAAAAATAGAGAACGAGCCAGTAAGGACGCTAACCCTTGGGTTCCCACTAGAGTTAAGGCCAGCAGAAGAAAGGCACCCAGTCTTTTCAGTTGATCTTCAGATAAGCCTAGGCGCTTTTTGAGTAGGGATAAAAACATGGGATTGGGAGAAGCAAGTATTACGGGTTAATAATAGAGCGATAATGCTCCGCATCGCTGGCACGATCGCGGATATATTCTATCAGAGAATCTGAGAGTAAATATCCCGTATCGACAATATTTTTCCCTTCAGAAAATAGGGTATATCCGTCTCCTCCTTTGAACAGAAAACTCGAGGTAGCGACCCGATAAGTTTTATCAAGATCAAGAGGAAGATAAGCACCATCTACTTGCCGAGTTTGGATACTGAGCATCCGCGAACCCACTGGTAAATCAGAGTGCCAATCCAGTTTAAGTCCAGCCACTTGGGGAAAAGAACCATCAAGTTTATCCACTTGACTCACTCCATATTCTAAAAGCTCTTTAATCTGTTTTCCTGTTAAGTCTACTGCAATAATTGTGTTAGAAAACGGAAATACTTCTAATACTTCTCCAATGGTGATCTCTCCCGCAGGAATACTCCCTCGAATTCCACCCCCATGGGTAATAGCAATCTCGGTTTTTTTACCTGCTGTTTTCGCGAGTAACGCTTCCCCTAACAAAGTTCCCAGGTTGGTTTTTTCTTGTCGAATATAAGGGCGATCGCCATTGAGTTTAATGGGGGTTTCACCAATTACTTTATTCTTCAGTTGTCGAATCGGTTCAGAAAAAGTATCTAAAAAATCTTGAAATTCGGGATCATCCGTTATTTGTGTGTTTACAGGATGCAGATCGCCTTTCCAGTGTTGTAGATGTCCTTGGCGGTCAAACGTGATATCTAAATCCCCTAAATATTTTCCCCATTCCCAATCGGTAACCACTAAAATGGGCTGACCATTCGGTGTTTTTTCTACGATTGGATAGGGATAAGTTGCATTAGGCATATCCCCCATTCTAGTATGGGAATGACCACCAATAATCACATCAATACCATCCACTTGACGGGCTAATTCCAGATCTTCAGTGATTCCTAAATGAGTCAGGGCAATAATTTTATTAACTCCTTCCTGATTTAACTCCTCAACTGCTTGTTGAGCTGCTGAGACTGGATCTAAAAACTCAACTCCTTCTCCCACCTCTGCCATGGTCATTGTTTTTGGGGTGGTTAGTCCAAAAACACCTATTTTTTGCCCATTTTTTTGTAGGATAATCCAGGATTTTACTAATCCCGAAAGGGGAGACATTACCTCGGTTTTTAGATTAGCTGAAATAATAGGGAAATTACTGCTTTGAATGAATTTTGCTAGAACCTCCTGACCGCGATCGAATTCATGATTGCCTAGAGTCATGGCATCATATTCTAAAGCATTGTAAAATTTACTATCAGCTTGCCCTTGATAGGTATTAAAATAGAGTGTACCTTGGAATACATCACCTGCATCTAAAAGTAACAGGGGTTGATCGGCACGTTGACTTTCTTCTCTGAGTCGGTCAATCAGGGTTTTGCGTTTACAAATTCCCCCCAATGTGCCATTTTCTCCTATCTCTACCGGTTCTAAATGGGCATGGTGATCGTTAGTATGCAACAGACGGAGTTCAAATGCCGCCGTACTCCAGAACTGACTACTGACGAGTCCGATCATCACCGCTAGAACAATGCCTAGTAGTACTTGTAGACTTCTTTTCCAATAGACTGAAGTTCGAGCCATAGGTTTTTGGTTTTAGAAGTTTCAATAAGGTATTCCCCTTCTAGGATATCTTAAGATTGAATGCCCCTAAAACTTTGATAAACTAAACTTGAATCAATGACTGGCCTGAGATCCTATGCCCTCTGTCCCCTTTTATATTGTCGACGTTTTTGCCGTTAGACCCTACAGCGGCAATCAATTAGCCGTCATCCTCAATGCTGGAGAGCTGACTACGGAAACAATGCAAACGATCGCCAAAGAAATCAACTTTTCAGAAACTACCTTTGTTTTAGGCGATCGCCCCGAAAATGGCGGCTACCGAGTTCGCATCTTTACTCCAATCCAGGAACTCCCCTTTGCAGGGCATCCTACCCTAGGAACCGCCTACATTATCCAGAAAGCAATAATTGGCTCGGCAGTCGATCAAGTCATCTTAAATCTACAAGTAGGACAAATTCGGGTCCATTGGCAAACTGAGGATCAAACCTCAGAAATATTATGGATGAAGCAAAACCCTCCAGAATTTACTACTACCTATCCGAGAGAAGCCCTTGCCCCTATTCTGAGTTTAGCACCGGAAGATATTGACGATCGCTTCCCCATTCAAACCGTCTCTACCGGCATCCCCTTTATTATCGTTCCCCTGAAAACCCAAGCTGTCCTCAAACAATGTCGAATTGAACAATCCTTATATTTTGAATTTATAGAAAATAAACCAGCAAAAGAGATTTTTGTATTTTGCCCCGAAACCCATTACCCCGAAAACACCTTTAGCGCCCGCATGTTTGCTGACTCTTTAGGCATTCCCGAAGATCCAGCTACCGGTAGCGCCAATGGCTGTTTTGCCGGTTATTTAGTGGAACAGAATTATTTAGGAACTCAGGATATTGACGTGTTAGTAGAACAAGGCTATGAAATTAATCGCCCCTCCCTATTACGCCTGAGAGCCAAACGGAACCAGCAGACCATTTCTGTTGAAGTCGGAGGTCAAGTCATCCCCATTGCTAAAGGGGAATTCTTTCTATAGCCCATCATAACACCCACCACTGTCTACCGTTGAGTGTCCTTGTCACCCCTTGATCTCCGGATTTCTGTATGATACAGAAAGCGAGTTCTATTTATGGTATGAGGCACAAATTAAGGGAACCAAAGCCCTTGAGAATGACATTATTATCGTTGGGGATGCCATTGAAGTTGTCAAAAAGAATTACCTCAATGATTATGAGTTAACTAATGCTCAACGACGTAATATTCAATCTCGCAAGTCTTGGATGAAAGCCAGAAGTGTTGAATGTTAGCTTAATACCGAAAAAAAGAGGATAAAATATGATATTCTATCCTCAAATATCAAAACAATATTCTCGCCTATGGTAGCTTCGTTTACAAATCTTGTCAGACCCATTCTCAAGTCATTATCTCC